>CBDUKY010000015.1:0-16393 GCA_965367925.1 uncultured Pseudomonadales bacterium
TACATACCAAATTCAAATTTTGTATCGGCAATGATGATGCCTCTAGCTGCAGCATAGTCCCGTGCTTTTGAATAGATCATCAAAGACTTGTCGCGGACATCCTGCATGAGTTCAGTACCAGCTATTTCACAGGCCACCTCGAAGCTGATGTTTTCATCATGTCCTTCATCGGCTTTGGTGGACGGGGTAAAAATTGGGGATTCAATTTTGCTGCTATTTTGCATGCCAGGTGGCAAATCTATGCCACAAACCTGGCCGGTCTTCTGATAGTCCTTCCAGCCACTACCGGTAAGATAACCCCGGACAATAGATTCGATGGGTATCACCTCGGACTTTTTACACAGCATGATGCGACCATCAAGGCTGTTGTATTGCGCTTCGGTTAGCCCAGGAATATCTCTTGGATCAAGCGACACAAGGTGATGGCTAATCACGTCGGCAAAATAGTCGAACCAGAATTTCGAAATGCGGGTCAACATTTTGCCCTTTCCAGGGATGCCATTGGCTAGCACAACGTCAAAGACACTGACCCTGTCCGTTGCAACTATCAGCAGACCATCAGTGCCGTCTGGTAAGGTGACATCATAAAGATCCCGTACTTTACCTTGCCGCTTATTTGAAAGGGGAAGGTCGGTACTAGTAACGGCCTCGGTCATAATCTTGTCCAAAAAAAGGGAACGACAATTCTACCGAAACGACCGGGGGTAACAACCGGATTTGAACGGAAATTGCTACAAAACAGCAATAAAGTTAGACCGTGAGGGCTCGCTCAAAGTCTGCTAATAGATCGTCAGTATCTTCAATGCCGATTGAGAATCTCACCAGCGAATCATCGATCCCCATGGAAGCCCTGCGCTCTGCACCCATCTCATAGTAGATCGAGTGCGCCACAGGGATACACAAGGAACGCGTATCACCGAGATTACTGGTACAAATGACTAGATCTAGCTTATTGATAAAATCGAAACAGTCGACCTCGTCATGGAGCTCTACACTAAACAAGGCGCCAGGGTGGCGAAATATCTGACTGGCGAGTTCATGTTGAGGGTGGTCAGCAAGGCCAGGGTAGTAAACCTTTTTCACATTTTTATGTTGCGATAGATATTCGGTCACCGCCTTTGCATTGCTGCAAGCCTTATCCATGCGTAGCGCCAGGGTATCTGAACCTATGGAAATATGGTGCGCAGCTTCTGGACCGAGCGTCGCACCAAAGTCACGAATGCCCTTTTTTCTAATTTGCGTAATTGCCCACTGGCTGGGATCACCCTTCTTATAGTTATCATAAAGATTAGGAAAGTCCTGCCAGTCAAAATTGCCTGTCTCAGTAATTGCACCACCCAGAGCATTTGCGTGACCACCGATGTACTTGGTCAGCGAATTAATGACCAGACTTGCACCTACTGTTTTAGGCTGGAATAAATAGGGCGACGTCATGGTGTTATCAACAAAATAAACAATGCCCTTTTCAGCGCAAAGGTCACCAATACGTTTTAAGTCTGCTATCTGGGTTCGCGGATTAGCAATGGTTTCAGTAAAGATCAGCCGGGTATTGTCCTGGATGGCAGCCGCAACCTCGTTGACATCTGTCCCATCAACGAATGTCACTTCAATACCGTGAGTTGCAAATGAATTAAACAGGCTATTGGTATTACCAAACAGAAAGGACGACGAGACAATATGGTCGCCTGCTCGGAGCAAGCTAAAAAAAGTAGTGCCGATCGCTGCCATCCCGGTCGCGAAGGCAGCTGTTGCAACCCCATCTTCCATTAGTGTGATCTTGTCTTGAAGCGCCGTCACCGTGGGATTGACCTGCCGGCCATAGGTGTAACCAGCCTCCCGCCCCTGAAAAACCGCGGCGAGATCCCTGGCATCATCATAAGAATAGGTAACCGCTGTATGAATAGGCTTATGAATAGAGCCATGTTCAATACCACCTCGCCTGTCCGCGTGTAGTATTTTTGAGGTAAACCCTGCCATTTCCATCTCCTATAGCCCGCTCCTGGCTCACCAGTTTTCGGGCAAAAAAAAACCTACTTAACTAAAGCAGGTTTTCGACACCGCTTTAGCTGCATTTATTACGCGCCCGCAAGCTGAAATCAAATCGGCGCTGGCGGGAATTCTAGTCGTCGCGGAATCGCAAATCAAGGGTATCTGTCTTTTAAGAAGGTATCTTTAGTCTGTGCGCTGGCAAGCATCGCCATAGTCAGTCATCGCCAGCATACTCACAATCACCTCTGTACAGCTGCTCACAGGTTCAAATACTGCGGTGCGACCGAACATCGGGATACCAATATAACCGCGAATTTCCAGCTTGCCATCCTTTAGCTTCATCTTGCTCTGGTAAGTATTGCCAGATTCAGGGTCATATATTTCACCCTGCCATTGTCCATCCTCGAACCGATAGTTTGAAAACATACCTAGTCCAATTACTGTTCGATCTCGCAACCCCTCATCTGGGTTGTTATCATCTAGCCTGGGCTGCCCTTCAATCTTCGCTGGATCGGCTTCCGCTTCCTCGCGCGTGTAGACAGGCCTGTCTAGTGCAATAATTTTTCCATGCAAGGTGTCCGCATCTTTGTATATGCGAAAAATGGAATCTTCTCCAGCCCAGAGGCCGAATACTGAATCATCTGCATAGACCATCGCAGGACAGCTTAGCGTGACTAATAGCAAGGTGAACCACAAGCTGGCTTTTTTCATAAGACTTAACTCCAGAATCCTAACGACGAGACAAGGTCCGATTAAAGAAATTGATGCAATGTTGCCAGGCATCTTCACTTTGTTGTTTGCGATATCGCTCAGGGGTTGGAAAATTTTGAAACGCGTGACCAGCGCCTTCATAGCGGTGAAACTCATAATCAACATTCGCCACCTTAAGCGCTGCCTCATAACTATCTACCAACGCCGGGGTCGGATTTTGATCCTCATTGCCAAAAAAACCAATCACTGGACAGTTAATCTTTCCAGCAAGTTCTATGGCGCGTGGATTACCGGCTCCCATGGCGACATCGATCCTACCACCGTAAAAAATTGCACAGGCCTGAACTGGTAGATGCACTGCACCTAGCCAACTCACCCGGCCACCCCAACAATGGCCAATCACACCTATTTGATCCGTTACATCATCGCTTCTAGCGAGAAGATCAAAGGTGTGCCGCATATCCTTGATAACCCAGTCATCACGAAAAGCCGCACCCTTTTCCTTAATATTTCCTGACTTTGGCCACCAGTGGAAAATAAAGGGCACTGCAACGTAGAATCCCTCGTCTGCCAAACGCTGTGCGGCTGCCAGGGTAAATTCATCATGTTCAACCCCGTCATGGCCAGGAATATGCTGGCATAGGATAAGCCCAGGCCAGGGACCTGTGCCCTGGGGCCGAAAGAGGAAAACTTCCATTGGGCTGTCTTCAATTGTCAGGGTCTCAATTGAGTAATGCATATTGCCTCCAGCTTTACTGTTTCTGCAGTGTACTGCCCATAGACTGTCGGGCTGATAAGCAGACTGCACCGGTTTATCCTCTGTTACAATGGCTCTTCTATTAGATATCAATCAGCAGCTATGAAAAATCCTGAATTCAATCAGCAACTACTGGCCTTTATTGAGGCGTCACCAACGCCATTTCACGCAGTAACCAATATGGTGAATCGGCTGCTTGAAAATGGTTTCCAGCAATTGCATGAGTCGGATCCATGGGCACTCAAGCCTGGAAAGTACTTTGTCACCCGCAATGGCTCGTCCATCGTCGCATTTATACAGGGCACCAGGAATACCAGCGAGACTGGTATTCGTATGGTCGGCGCACATACAGACAGTCCCTGTTTAAGGGTCAAACCTAATCCAGAGAAACGGATGCAAGGCTACTTGAATCTCGGCGTCGAGGTTTATGGTGGCGTGTTGTTAAACCCCTGGTTTGACCGGGACCTATCCCTCGCCGGGCGAGTTACCTTTGAACAAACAGACGGCAACCTCACCAGCAAGCTAGTTAATTTTGAACGGCCTATTGCGATCATTCCTAGCCTTGCCATCCATCTTGACCGGGAAGCAAATAACAGTCGAACCATTAACCCCCAGAAGGATATTCCACCACTACTGCTGAAAAACGATAAAGATGAGTCATTTGAATCAATATTGACGCATCAAATCAAAGCGCAACACCCGGATGTGGATATCAAGAAGATTCACGGCTGGGAGCTTTCGTTTTTTGATACCAACCCACCTGCATTAACCGGTCTAAACCAGGAATTTATCGCCAGTGCAAGGCTAGATAACCTTCTAAGCTGTTTTACCGGACTAATGGCGCTACTTGAGGCTGACACATCACTAACGAGCCTATTGGTCTGCAATGATCACGAGGAAGTTGGCAGTGTTTCTGCTGAGGGTGCACAGGGGCCGTTCCTTGATGCAATATTGGACCGCATGGTTGGCGCAGGAGAAGATCGACACCGCACCATATCGCGCTCACTAATGATCTCAGCGGATAATGCCCATGGTATTCACCCTAACTATGCTGATCGCCACGACCCCAATCACGGCCCACTGCTGAACAATGGACCAGTGATAAAGATTAATAACAACCAGCGCTACGCTACCAACAGCGAAACAGGCAGCTATTTTAGCTACCTGTGTGAAAAGCATTCTGTACCTTGTCAGGCCTTTGTGGTCAGAACAGACATGGCCTGTGGTAGCACCATTGGCCCGCTAACCGCCAAGGAAATTGGTGTTAAAACCCTCGATGTCGGTGTGCCAACCTTTGCCATGCATTCAATCAGAGAGCTTGCAGGCAGCGAGGATGCCATGCATCTCTATACTGCCTTGAGTGGTTTTTATCAGGATGAAAAATTACTCTGAGACTAAAACCAGCTTGATACCTTCAAGCTGGTGAAACGTCTCTCAGCGCTGCACCAACATACGCTGCCTTTGGCCGAATAATACGGTTATCTAACCGTGATTCAATAAAATGTGCCAGCCAACCAACACTACGAGATAAGGTAAAGGTAGCGGTAAAAAAGTTCGCTGGAATGCCCAGGGCCTCGTAAACTGGCCCCTTATAAAATTCAAGATTCGCCCAGACCTCACTACCCTTCTCCTGCATCTTTTTATTGAAAGCTGCTTCCAAAGCCTCAAGGGTCAGATAGGTGTTTTCCTGAGGCGTACCCTGACAGAGTTGCTTTGCTAGAGGTTGTAAGATCTGTGAACGGGGATCAATCTTTCTATATTCACGATGCCCCATACCCATCAACTTGCCTTTGCGTGCAATCAGTTGCTCGATATATGCAGGTGCTTTACCCGGTTCACCGACGGATTTCGCATCATTTAAGGCGGCCTCATCTGCACCACCATGGAGCTTGCCGTATAGCGCACCTGTTGCTGCAGACAAGACTGACTCGATAGGCGCAAGCGTGCTTGCAGCAACCCTGGCAGTAAAGGTGCCAGCATTAAAGCTATGTTCTAGTTGCAGAATTTGCACGGCTTTTAGCACCGACAATTCAAATGCTGATGGCGAGCGATCATTGAACATGGTGAAATAGTTTTCAAGATAAGGCACACCAGGATCAAAAACAGGCAAGGGTTTACCCGTTATTACTTGTCGATAAGTCGCGATAATCGTTGGTATTTTTGCGATTATTTCAATGCCACGGCTGCCTTCATCGTCGAGACCAAGATGTGTCTCCTGGCTAAAATCAAGCATAGGAATCATCGCCTGGAGGACCAGCATAGGATGTTTTTTGGTCCCAAGGCTGGTGAGGATACTAATCTCTCGCTCACTGAGCTGGCCCCTGGCTAATGCCAATTTAAGATTTTTTGAGTCCGTTTCAGAAGGTAAATCACCAAACAAGACCAGCCAGACCACCTGCTCATATTCAAGTTGAACAAGCTGATTAATATCATAACCCCGGTAGCTTAACCGGCCGATTTCGCCCTCGACATTACTGATAGCAGTTTCGCCAGCAATTACCCCTTCCAGACCTTTTGCATAAATCATATTTGCAACCCAATAGAATTGTTAGAATTTGGGCCACAGTATGAAAAACCGATATCAAAAAAGGAAATTAAACCTTTTAATCAGCCTATTAGCGGCACAGATATCAGAATTTCTAACCAATAGATTAGCCCTGCTTATTCGACTTGAGGAATATTTGGTGTATCGTTGCTTTAACAAACATCTATCGGTAATTCATTCGTGAAATTTCAACAATTATTGGCCATATTGTTTATGTGCCTATTCGGCATGCAATGTGCTGCAAAAGCAGGTACAGGTGCTGAAAAGTTTGCGCAACTTGAACCAGTGCTACCCACACCAAATGTCTATCGAACCGCTTCTGGCGCGCCAGGCGCTGACTACTGGCAGCAGAAGGTGGACTATAAAATTAGTGTTCGGCTCAATGAGTCTAAACGTCGGATTGTCGGCACTGAGACCATCACCTATCAAAATAACTCACCGGATACGCTGCCGTACCTCTGGATTCAGCTGGATCAAAATCGATTTCAGGATGGTTCAATCGATCGGCTGACCAAGACCTCTTCCTCTGATCGGTTGAGCTATAAAAAACTAAGAGAAGTTCAGTCCTATGAGGATCACGAACATGGTTACGAAATAACCGAGGTCTCTGATCCAAAAGGCAATCCAATCGCACATACCATCAATGGCACCATGATGCGAATTGATTTGCCTACAGCACTTAAGCCTGGTGCGAAGACAAAGTTCAATATCTCCTGGCAGTACAACCTCATCGAAGAAGTCGCTATTAGCGGCAGAAATGGCTATGAGTGGTTTTCAGCATCAGACACTTACATTTTTTTTATTGCCCAGTGGTACCCAAGACTCGCCGCTTACACCGACTACACGGGGTGGCAAAATAAGCAATTTATCGGCAGAGGCGAATTCACCCTTGAATTTGGTGATTTCGATGTAGAAATTACCGTGCCCTCTGACCATCTGGTATCGGCAACCGGTGAACTACAAAATCCAAAAGATGTGCTCACGCCAGTGCAACTGTCGAGACTTGCACAGGTCAACGAGAAGTCCCAGACCTTTATTGTGACCCCAGAGGAAGCCCTGGCTAACGAACAAAGCAGGAGTACAGACACAAAAACCTGGCACTTTAAGGCAGACAATGTCAGAGACTTCGCCTGGTCATCATCAAGAAAATTTATCTGGGATGCGATGCTGCATATGCAGCCAGGTGCGAAACACGAGAAGGTACTGGCCATGTCCTTCTATCCTAATGAAGCAGAACCTGTCTGGTCACACTATTCTACCCATGCAGTAATTCACACCATGGATGTCTACAGCCGTTTCTCCTTCGACTACCCCTATCCTACTGCCCAGTCAGTTAACACCTGGGCATCTGGCGGTATGGAATATCCAATGATTACCTTCAACGGCTATCGACCAGGGCCAGCATCAGACGACGAGGAAGATGAGGAGGATGACGACAAAGCAAGGTCCGACAAGGATAAGCAACCCACCTATTCCAGAAGCATTAAATACGGCTTGATTGGCGTTATCATCCATGAAATTGGCCATATCTATTTTCCTATGGTCGTCAATTCAGACGAACGTCGGTGGAGTTGGATGGATGAAGGGCTCAATTCCTTTCTTGAATATATTGCCGAATTGGAATGGGAAGAAGGTTTCCCGGCTTTTAAAAACCACGTCAATGTATTGGATTATATCTCTGCCTATATGACCAGTAGCAATCAAGTGCCTATCATGACCCAATCGGACTCAATCCTTCAATTTGGCCCGAATGCCTATAGCAAACCTACAGCAGCGCTGATTGTGTTGCGGGAAACCGTCATGGGCCGCGAATTATTTGATTTCGCTTTCAAACAGTATGCTGAGCGTTGGAAATTTAAGCGCCCAACACCAGCAGATTTTTTTAGAACCATGGAAGATGCCTCGGCAGTGGATCTGGACTGGTTCTGGCGCGGCTGGTTCTATACCACTGACCATGTAGATGTCGCCATTACAGACATCCGCGAATACAAGGTGCGAACAGGGAACCCTGACATTGATAACCCCGTGTTGCGAAAGGAATGGGCGAAAGACCACCCTGCACCACTCTCCGAGGCTAGAAACCGGGATGAGAATATCAAGCCGCGCGTTGATCGTTATCCAGCACTAAAAGACCTGTATAACGAACATGATCGGTTCACCACCAGCAACAAGGATCGAAACACTTATCAAAGCTTTATCGAAGGATTGACTGACTGGCAATTGATTGTCCTGGAAAGAGCAATCGAAGCCGACAAGTATGTTTACTTTGTGGATTTTCAGAACCTTGGCGGCCTGGTAACACCACTACCGATTACGATCCGATATCAAGATGGTAGCAGTCGCGAAGAACTCATTCCTGCGGAATTATGGCGCAGAGATGCAGACAAGGTTAGCAAGATGTTTATTGAAGACCAGCCTATTACGAGCATTGCCATTGACGAGCAACATAGGATTGCAGACGCAGACTATAGCAATAATCAATATCCGCCTGTGGTTAGAAAATCTAGTCTGGAGCTGTACAAGAGCGATAAGAAAAAGCGAGATCTAATGCGCGATATGCTGGTGGAATTAAAAGCCAAGGACACTGATACTGACGATGACGCTAAGTCTGTTCCACTGTCATCGCCTTAGAGGCTAATTATGAAACCCACTGCCACCTTGCTACTGCTTATTGTTTTCGGTCTGGCACCGGATACAACAAGTGCTCATCGCGCCCATTTTGGCTGGTCTGATGTGGTCTGGAAAAACGGCACCCTGGAGATAACCCACCGGGTTCACGAGCATGATGCTGCCTCACTGCTCAGCCAGATAGATCGGACAGATGTAGACATCACAAGCCTCAAGGCCCAGGCGCGTTTTGCACTCTATGTTGCAGAACATTTTCAAGTCTATGAAGATGGCGAACTACTTGAACCAACGCTCATCGGTGCCTCACTTGAGAACAAATATCTGTTGGTTTTTCAGGAACTAACGGTGAGCCGCTCAGCGGAAGATCTCGCTTTCGACAGTGATATTCTCATGAACCTTTTTGACGACCAGGTTCATCTCATCAATGTACGCTGGCAGGATCAGCAACAGACACTAGAATTTAATCAGCAAACCGGCCCGACCACTGCATTTAACTCAGGCTTAAGTCACTAAATGGCTGTCCATATAGAAACCCATGAGATTCGTGTCTTTAAGGCAGTCTACGAAAATCATGGCTTCAAGAAGGCAGCAGACAAGTTGTTTGTTACCCAATCTGCTGTAAGCCAGACAGTCTCCAATCTGGAGAAAAAACTCGACAGCGTATTGCTTGAGCGCAATCCAATAAAACTAACAGAAGCGGGCATACGGCTGCTGAACTACGCGGAGCTGGTACTTGGCGAAGAAGATGCAGTGCTTGATGACATTAAGAATATCAAGCAGGGAGTACTCTCAACCCTACTGTTAGCAATGAATGGCAGCGTTAACCAGCTTTTTGGTTCCGACTTGATGGCAGCCTATTGCGAAGATAGCCCACTCACTAAACTAAAACTCAGCGTGATGCCGAGCCGACAAATTATCACAGCAGTTGCCTCGGACCTCTGGGAACTGGGCTTCGGACCTTTTCAACAAAATATGCCTGACTACTTCGAGACCATGCCGCTATTTACTGATGAGCGGGTACTGATGATTAGTAAGCATCATCCACAGCTCAGGGCCTCACCAGAAGCCATTTTACAGCAGGTGCCGCTTATTGTGTCTCATCTAGATAATCAGGACATGCGCCCTGCCCTCGACCGATTAAGAGATGCCTTTGGAACCATCTGGGAAATTGACGACACAGCACTTCGCTTGAGCCTTCTAAACAGAGGGCTTGGGATGAGTTACATTGACCATCGGCTACTCGTTGCCAATCAATACCCTGAACTGATCCCGCTTGAGTCTTTGACTGATTTCGCTGCAATTAAATTGCAATTTGGTGTTTATCACCGTCGCGGCAAACAGCTTTCAACCGGCGCCCAGCGTTTTCTAAACATCTGCGAGCAGTTCGATTTCCACTAGGTCATTCAGGCAATTGCCCTTTTAGCATATGGGGTTTAACTAGCACTCGCTCTAGTAGCTCAAACATCAGCTCAACCAAAATAGCCAGCACTGCTGCGGGGATAGCACCTTGTAGAATCAGGTTTGTATCATTTAACGCGAGCCCGGTAACAATGGGCTCGCCCAGACCACCTGCACCAATAAATGCTGCCAGGGTCGCAGTACCAATACTAATGATTGCAGCGGTCTTGATCCCGGCCAGAATGTTCGGCAAGGCTAGCGGTAGCAACACATGCCAGAGCTGTTGGGAACGGGTTAAACCAATCGCCTCTGCGACCCGCTTTAGCAGTGGATCAATCGTGAGCAGAGAGGTAATTGTTTTTCTAATGATAGGCAAAATAGAATAGAGAAATAGCGCCACAATCGCTGGTACGAAACCGATGCCGAATATAGGAATCATCAAAGCCAACAAAGCAATTGAGGGGACTGTTTGCAATAGCCCAGCGATATAGACCATGACTCGCGAAATCCCTGGTGAGCGGAATACCAGCACGCCAATGACTAGCCCAAACAAACAGCCTAGTAATAAAGCAATACCAGTGAGTTGCAAATGGGTTTTGGTATTTTCCAGTAGTCGATGCCACATCTCGTTGTCATTATTACGCAAGGTTTGACTAAAACCCTGCTCAACCATGAACCCACTTGCCACTTCTGCGAAGGTCTTGTTATTCACCACAACCTCGCCATTTAGCTGTCGCATCAGATCATCATCAATGCGACCCGCAAAGCGGTTTAACACAGCTTTAACATCATCTGGTAAATCAGCGCGTAGAAGCGGTGCGGCAAAATATTGTGGAAAATATCCCTCATCGTCGATCAGTGTCGTCAGGCCGTATCGTTCCAGGTCACCGTCTGTTGAATAAGCGTCTGTGATATCAATTTTGCCAGCATCAATGGCCTGATAAGCAAGGCCATGTTCGATACCTATTGGATCGACAGCGAAGCCGTAGGTGGCTTTTAACCCAGGCCAGCCATCTTCACGATTAAGAAATTCCAGACTAAAGGCAAAGGCAAGATCTGGATGCTGAGCCAGGTCGCTGACTGTTTTGAGATTTCGTGCCGTTGCAGTTTGTTTTTTTAGTGCCACGGCGTAGGTGTTGTTAAAGCCGAGGGAATCAAGCATCTGCAAACCAACCGCTTCAAGCTCTTGATTCAACACAGCAATTTGAGGTCGTTTAGTTGGGTTCTTTAAAATCGCCTGACTGACTGTGCCTGTGTATTCCACATAGACATCGACTTCACGATTAACCAGCGCCTCATAACAAACTAGCGTACCCCCAAGGCCAAATCGGCGCTCCACGGCATAACCTTCTGATTCCAACATCTGAGCAAGCAATTCTGCTAGCAGATAGCTTTCGTTAAAGTTCTTACTCGCAACCACAATCGGCTTTGAATCGTCCTGCACAGCGAGCGAAAGACTGGAAAATACAAGTAGCAGGCAGGCCATCAACAAATGCTTCATGCTAGACAGCTCCCTTCAAGGTTAACAATCTAGATACATACTCATCCGCTGGGGCGCTTGAAACTTCATCAAGGGTTCCCTGCTGTGCGATCTTGCCGTCTCTAAGAATCACAAGATATTGTGCGAGTTTTGCTGCCTCGGACATATCGTGAGTTACCAGCACAATGGCACGGGACTCAGCCTTCTGAAGCCGCATAAACTCATCATGGATGGTGTTGCGAGTAATCGGATCAAGGGCAGAGAAGGGTTCATCCAACAACATTAGCGGTGGATTCAACATCATTGCCCGGCAAAGACTGACCCTTTGTTGTTGGCCGCCGGAAAGGCTATGGGGAAACCGGTCGCTAAACTCTAACGCCAATTCTAATAGTGATAGGAGATACTCATAACGCGTTTGGATCGCCTGCTCATCCCAGCCTTCTAGCCTCGCCATGAGCACCACATTGTCTCTAATGGTCAAATGTGGAAATAGTCCAGCACCTTGCACCGCGTATCCCATGCGACGCCGGATCATGGGTAGGTTTTGATAATCTAGCGGCTCACCCAACACAAATATCTCACCGGCTTCTGGTACCACGAGCCCATTCACCATTTGCAACAGTGTCGATTTGCCACTACCGCTTTCACCGACAATCGCAGTGGTCAGATTGTCAGGAATTTGAAGACTGACATCAGCAATGACCGTTTGATCAGCGTAGGATTTCGTAACGTTTCGGAGTTCAATGCTTGAGATAGGGAACCTTTAATCTCATCGAAAGTTGATCGCCAGTATAGGTAAAGTCACCGGCACATGAAAGTTGACCAGCTGTTCAGCTTTCTTGTCTGGCACCTATCGAGGACAGATAGGTATCCAGGGCCTTGAGTACAGGTGATTCAGGTTCATTGGTTAGCAGATCATTCAATTTTGACAAGCGAGTCTTATTGAGCGACTCCGCAAACAGTTGCTGGCGCCGAACCTGCCACTGGGCTAGTTCATCGGCAGTTAGCGAATCGGGGAAATTCCTTGCGCGAAAGCGAAATAGCATCTCTGGCAAACGACTATCTTGAAATTGACTTGCATAGGCAGGCAGTTGATCCGGTCTACTCTCGTGAATAGCATCCATGACTTCTCTATCCTGCCTGGAAAAGAATTCACCCTGATACAACATCAGATCAGGATCATTTGTTGTTTCAAAATTCGATCTTGAAAAGACCTCGGTGATCTTCTCAACAATACCACTCGCTGTTTGCAGTTGGCGCTGATGCGCGAGACAGTCCTCAAGCCGAATGCCCAGCTCAGCTTCCCGGCCAGAAATCGTAGTAAGAGGTGCAATGGCCGGGGCACGATTTACATGAATTGTCTTTAGTCCGATGCGTTCAACACCGGCTTCAAGATCCTCTCGCCTGGTAAATATTCTACGCTCTAGCTCATCTGGACCAACCTCGATCAAGCCATCAGGTGCATTGGCAAGATCAAAACAAATAATGCCGTTAGGGTTAGTCGGATGAACACAAAGGGGTAGCACCACAGCAAGACAATGCCGAGAAGCGGGATACATAGATGAAACATGAACAATTGCTTGTTTGCCCAGAGGATAGAGCTGTTGAAGGACAGCCTTTTTCGAACGAAGCCTATACAAATAGTCATATAACTTTGGCTGCGCCGACTGTAGACGCTTGACTACGTCGATGGTTGCCAACACATCCGCCACGGCATCATGCGCATTTTGGTGTCCAACACCGTTTGCAGCGGTAAGCGCTTCCAGTCGAAATGTCGGCACACCTGTATCACGCTTTGGCCAGTTAAAACCATCAGGTCGAAGTGCATGGGCCATTCTAAACATATCAATGACGTCCCAACGAGAGTTACCTGCTTGCCACTCTCGCCCGTAGGGATCGTAAAAGTTCCTATACAGCAGGTATCTCGTAAACTCATCATCGAAACGAATGCTGTTAAAGCCAACGACGCAAGTCTGTGGCACTGAGAATTCCGCCAGGATGCGCCTGGCAAATTCAGCTTCGATCAGCCCTTCCCGTTTGATGGTTTCCATATTGAGGCCAGTGACCAACATTGCCTCTGGGTCTGGCACGACATCGTCCCCTGGATAGCAAAACAGATTAAGCGGTTCACCAATGGGATTTAACGCTAGATCTGTTCTGACCCCGGCAAATTGCAGAACCCGATCTCTGGCCGGGTCCACACCAGTTGTCTCAAAGTCGTACCAGTAAAGGCTGGCTGCCATTTGCTAACACCAGACCTCGAGGTTATCTTTCCGTCCGATCGACCGTGTAAGCCTCGCATCAAGAACGGGCAACATATTGCAGCTAGCAAGCAATTGCTTGATTTCTGCTTGATCGGCGTCAGATGCGGCATCAAATTCAGCCTGTACACGTTGCAGAAGGTAAAAACGATAAGGTTGAGCTAGTGCGGAAATAGTTCGCCCTTCTATATCAAACGTTGCCATACCAACACCTCGCTGGGCTGTCTCGCCATCAGCTAACATTGGTTGCTCAGCAAGCCATTCGTTAATCGTCGCGGCTGCGGCAAGGGTTTCAGGTACAAAATCGACAGCAATCTGTTGCAATAGGTCAACCAGGGTTTGTGGAATGCTGTCATCTGGGAAATATTCTGCCTCCACTTCACCGAATTCGCCTACATCTGGCTCAGGGCGATTCATTCGTTCTACCCAACGAAGCACCCTGATTGCCTTCTGCTGCATTAATTGTAGAGGAGCTGGATCTCGACCCAGGTGAGCATAGAGCGGCGCAATCATGCCAAAGTCTGCAATGGAAGGTTTGCCACCGAGCAAATAGGGATGTTCCGCCAGGTGTGCATTTAATTTCGCGAGAAAGGCTTCATAGACCGACTCAACGAGATCTGCATTTTCTGCGGTGGCACCGAAGCTAATCCCCGCATTCCGCATCCTGTCCATTAGCTTGTCTGACATAACGTCTCTGTCCACATGTTCCGGCAGCAACGCGCTGAAGTGGAATTTTAATAGGGTGTGATTCAGTTCGGGATAATTCCAACGATAATGCATGGCAGGTCGCATAAAGCCTTCCGCACCGATCACATCAAATAGGCGATTAATAACGCGTTGCTTTATGCCAGTTGGTGAGAATCCATGATTTGTCTTTCCCTCATAGTGATCAATGATAGCTGCGCCATCTCTAATCACCTCACCGGATTCAGTTTCAATAACAGGAATACTCTGGCGCCCACCGGCGGCTGGCAACACGACGCGCATATAATGCTCTGATGAGGCATTGCGCTCCTCGTAGGCCAATCCTGCTTTAATAAGATAACTACGGGCTCGGCCGGTATACAAAGAAAGCGGCGTGCCATAAAGAATGATTTTTTTCATAGACTGATCAATTGACTTAAAGTATCCCAAGCATATCGTTTCGGCTCCCGGGTCACCAGCCGATAGCAAACTGGTGATAACAAGGCTGAGGGGGAGCATGACAGACTAAACTATGTATAATTCGGGCTTTTTCGGATAACACAAAATAATAAATGGACGAAAACCACTCGCGTACTATCTATCTTTTTGTTGGTCCAGCCATCGCTGCGGTCGTCTTTTTCCTTCTCCAGGCTTCAGGGTGGGAGTCAAGCGCCTGCTGGACAGGATCAATCACCTGCCTCTGCGCTATCTGGTGGATTTTCGAACCTATTCCAATTCCTGCCACTTCACTTTTACCAATCGGCATGTTCCCGTTAGTTGGTGTACTGAGTCCCGCTGAGGTAGGTGGCGCCTATGGTCACCCTCTGGTGTTATTGTTGATGGGCGGCTTCATTCTATCCACAGCAATGGAACGTAGTGGCGCTCACCGGCGAGTTGCGCTAAATATGGTGAATCTATTTGGAGGCACCAGTAGTCGTCGACTAGTCTTTGGTTTTATGGCTGCTTCAGCAGTTCTTAGTATGTGGATCTCCAACACAGCTACAACCCTGATGCTGTTACCTGTGGCAATGGCTGTTTTGGAAAAGTCAGAGGACAAGCAACTTGCTGTACCTCTCCTGTTAGGCATTGCCTATGCCGCCAGTGTTGGTGGAATTGGCACGCCTATCGGAACACCTCCGAATCTCTTTTTTAGAACTATCTATGAACAACAGACTGGTATCGAAGTAGGCTTCTTAAGCTGGATGGCATGGGGATTACCCGTCGTAATTATATTCGTACCGCTGATTGGACTGTGGTTGACCAGATCACTGACCTTCAAAGGCACGGTAGAAATGCCAAATGTCGGTGCCTGGACCATTGAAGAGAAGCGAGTCTTTATCGTTTTCTCATTAACAGCTCTGGCATGGATCACACGAACTCAGCCATTTGGTGGCTGGAAAACCTGGCTTGATCTGCCCGGTGCTAACGATGCTAGCGTGGCGCTTATTGCCGTTGTGGTGATGTTTCTCGTGCCAAATGGCAAAGGCAGCAAACTACTGGATTGGGAAACCGCAAATCGTATTCCCTGGGGCATGTTGATTCTATTCGGTGGTGGTATCGCAATTGCGACGGCTTTTGTTGCCTCAGGCTTAAGTGCACATCTGGGTGAACTGCTGTCAGGTATCGCAGACTGGCACATCATACTGATGGTCGCGGCCATTTGTTTGACCATTACCTTCATGACTGAAATGACCAGCAATACCGCAACCACCACGCTGATGATGCCGATTCTGGCAACAGCAGCTTTGGCAGCTGATATTGAACCCGCACTATTGATGTTGCCTGCCGCCATGAGCGCCAGCTGCGCCTTTATGTTGCCTGTGGCCACAGCGCCAAACACAATTATGTTCAGTACTGGTCGATTCAGTATCAAGACCATGGCCCGCGAGGGTTTTGTCCTAAATCTGCTTGGTGTGCTGGTAATTACTGGTGTCTGTGTG
>CBDUKY010000016.1:0-16276 GCA_965367925.1 uncultured Pseudomonadales bacterium
AAAAAGAATCGATTCAATGCAATTTAACTCTGCTGTTTGGCTTTGCCCAGGCACGTGCTTGCGCGGATGCCGGGGTTTTTTTAATCTCACCCTTTGTTGGTCGAATTCTTGACTGGCACAAGGCTAAAACCGGCGAGGAATTCAGCCCGGAAAATGACCCAGGCGTGCACTCTGTCAAACGCATCTACCACTACTACAAAGCAAACCACTACAATACCGTGGTCATGGGTGCGAGCTTTAGAAACACAGGGGAAATCGAACAGCTAGCTGGTTGTGATCGCCTGACCATTAGCCCGGCGCTACTTGAAACGCTGGCATCTGACGAGGGTGAACTCACGCGAGCATTAGATAGTGATAAGGTGAAATCGGAAGATGAAAAGCTCACCTTGTCCGAGCCAGTATTTCGCCTGGATCATAATGAGGACCCTATGGCGACAGAAAAGCTCGCAGAGGGCATTCGCCAATTCGCCGCAGACCAGATAAAACTTGAGCAGCTAATCAAGTCGTAACAAGAATAAATGGAGTCAGATGTGAAACTTATTAGCGACGAAATCTTAATTGATAGCGGCCAGACATTGCCGATACATGAAGCTACCTACCCGACCTTCGACGAATTTGCATTTGCTGACCCTGCGGCCTGGACTAAAGGTCATCCCTTTGACCTCTATAAAAAGATGCGCCAGCAAGCGCCAGTCATGTGGACGCCAACGGTAAAAGGTTTTTCGGGTTTCTGGTCTATCACCAAATACGATGACATCAAGGAAGTGGAACTGGCCCACCGGGTATTTTCTTCACAACGCGGCAGCATCAATATGATGGTACCCGACAGAAAACAATGGCGGCCAAAAAAACTCGTCCCTGCAGCCTATAATTCTTTGATAAACCTTGACGAACCATTGCATCGTGAAATGCGCATGCAACAGAGCGAGTTCTTTTTCCCGGCTTATGTCGAAACCTTGCGAGAAAAAGTCGGTTTGAGAATTGATGCACTGCTTGATGAGATGGAAAGAAAGGGGCCGGTTGTCGACTTTGTTAAATTGTTTTCTGAAGAGCTTCCCTTGTTTACTCTTTGTGAAATGCTTGGCATCGACGAGGATGATAGACCGAGAGTTAAAACCTGGATGCATCATCTGGAATTGGCGGCTCAGTTTCTTTCCAACCCCTGGCAGACTTTTCTGTCTGAACCCATGTTCCCATTTCGCTTTAATCCCATCGTCAATGAAATGTTCGCCTATGGTGAACGGGTAATGGCCGATCGACGCGCCAACCCCCGCAAGGATCTGTTAACGGTCATCGCCCAGTCAAAATTAGGTGATGAACTTTTGCCTCAAGAATTTCTCGACGGTTCCTGGTTGCTGATTATCTTTGCCGGTAACGATACCTCACGAAACTCACTATCCGGCACCATTCGCTTGATGACGGAGTTTCAAGATCAGCGGGCAATGGTGCTGGATGATCCAACACTGATTCCAAAAATGTCTGAAGAAGCACTTCGTATGGTCTCGCCGGTCATGCATATGCGCCGGACTGCCGTTGAAGATACCGAGTTAAACGGTCAAAAAATCGCTAAAGATGAAAAGCTGGTGCTCTGGTATGGGGCTGCTAACCGTGACCCTGACATCTTCCCAGATCCAGATACCTTTAATATGCATCGCGACAATGTCGATAAACACGTCGCCTTCGGCCACGGTGTCCACAAATGTCTTGGTTCTCGGATCGCCAAAATGCAATTGCGGCTCGCCTTTGAGCGTATCTTCGACCGATTCCCTGATATTGTCTGGACAGGCAAACAGACTATTTCCCCGAACCCACTGGTTCATGCGATTTCAAGCTTACAGGTTAATCTGTACGGTCATGGTGGCAAGCGACCTACTCAGGTGGCAGTTAGTTGAGCTAGCCAGCGCAGCGTTAGAAATGACTAGATAAAGCATGAAAGATTTTTAGCATTAGGCTGGTCTAATGCTCCTGCAAACAAATTTTTTAACCACGACTACTCGCAGGAGAATTCAGTGAATCAAGACCAGCAGCCAGTTCCAAAACTAGCAGGTGCCCTATTGTCTCTTCGTCTCGGCGTTTTTCTCGTCATGTTGATGTGGACGCTCGATAAATTCATTAACCCAACTCATGCGGCAGGGGTCTTTGCCCACTTCTATAAAATGGAAGGACTCGGCACATCGATATTTTACATCCTCGGTGGACTTGAGTTGCTCTTAATCGCCGCCTTCGTCGCTGGTGTTGCAAAAAAATGGACCTACGGCACAGTCTTTTTTCTACACGCGGTTTCAACCCTTTCAGCCTGGCAGTTTTATCTAGGCTTCGATAACTTACTGTTCTTTGCTGCCTGGCCTATGCTCGCAGCCTGCTACGCCCTTTTTGTACTCCGCGATCAGGACACAATGCTAAGCATCTCCTAACACCACCCCTCCAACCTGGGGTCAGAGTAAAGTGCCAGAGTAAACAGGCTAATCTTGCAGTAATTTATCCTGACCAAAAAAAATCCCGGCACACTTTCGAGTGCCGGGACTTGTTTTAAGCGCTAAATGCTTGAGTAATTACTAGAAGGTGTAAGAAACACCAGCATAGTAGTAAGCGCCGTTAAAGCCGAAAGGTGCAGATCGACGCGAAAACTTAAATACACCTGGGCTTGAGACAATCACGTTGCCAGAGGCATCAACAATCGTGCCATTTCGAGAGTTACCGATCGTATTGCGATCAGGCGTCTCGTCAGTCACATTGTTAGCACCTGCGTTCAAGGAAATACCTTCACGAATTTCCCATGCAACACGAAGGTCGAGCAACCACTGTGCGTCATAAGTCTGACGACCACCATCTGTCACAGTGTATTCACCATAACGATTCAAGGCAGCATTAAAGGTCCAATCATTCAAACGATAAACACCTGTCAGGCTAATGCGGTCTTCTGGCTGCCATTCTTCAATGATAGAAATATCCTGGGTTGAGAACACACTGCTAACAGGCACGTTAGAAAGACCACTACCTGTTGGTGTGAATAAATCCACGACATCAGTTTCAGTAAAGTTTGCAGCAAGGGTTAAATCAAGATCGCCTCTGGATAACTCTGGCGTCCAGGTAGCAACAAGATCAACACCGCGCGTTTCAGTATCAGCACCGTTCAAGAAGAACTGCCCAGCACCAGCACCAGCTGCTACTAGCGCCGCATCAAGTTCAGGCGCAAGACCAGAACCGAGTCGATTACTAATAACAATGCGGTCATCAATATCAATCGCGTAGTAGTCAACAGTTAAGCTAACGTTGTCGAGTGGGTTAGCAACAAAACCGAAGCTGAAGTTAGTAGACTCTTCTTCCTTCAATGCTGGAATACCAATCGCTTGTGCAAGCGTACTGTCATTTCGGAAAGTACCAACTTCCTGAGCAACTAACACTGCGCCCTGAACGACAAACTGGGTACCGACGTTGTTGAAGAACAACTGTTGCATAGAGGGTGCACGAAAACCCGTACTGACGGCAGAACGAATGCTGAACATATCGTTGAATCGATAGTTAGCGGCTAACTTGAAGTTAGTTGTATCACCGAAGCCATCATAGTCGTCGTAACGAACCGCACCACTTAAGATGAATTCGTCAGATACGTCGTATTCAGCATCTAAGTAAAAAGATACAACATCTCTGGTTTCATCAACTTCATTGTTAGGTGCAATACCAGGGAAGCCCTGAATACCACCGCTTCTGTCAGTTGCAAACAAGCTGACACCATTAACGGTATCGTAATCACGGTAAGCATATTCTTCACCAGCCTTGATCTTGTACTCGTCTTCACGCAACTCAACACCAATCGCAACGGCGAGTTGGTCATATCGCTGGGTATAGTCGATGTTGATGGTTTCAAGACCGAGTTCCAATCCATAAGCATCAGCTTCTCGTGGCACAGTGCTACGAATATCAGCTGGTGTTAAGGCGGTTGTGAACTGCTGTAGGTTCGCGAAAGATGAGTTCAAAGAATTGCTTGTTGCATAATCAATTGTATTTTCACCATCGGTATATGAAATATCGAGGGTTGAACCATCGTCGAATTCTGCACGATATCCAAAGTTGAAAGACACATCATCAATATCAGAATTAATGAGTGGCAAGAAACCAGCTGGGATAGTCGCATCACCATCGGCTAGCGGAGCATTTCCATCCGTATTAGCATTGTGGCGGAAGAAAGCAGCGGATTCGTTCTCGCGGTTTGAGTAGGTAATAAAACCGTAGAGTTCACCCATACCTAATTCAAAAGCACCGTTTACTGTCGCAGCAAACTGCTCAGATTCAGCATCACCAATTCGGAAGGTGTCTCTTGGGGCCGTTGCTTCACGAGGATCACCTAACAGCAAATTACCGTTTCCAAGGGTTGTACAACCAGGGAACTGACAAGAGCCATGGAGTCCAGCGCGATTAGTGTAGCCTCTATCCCTGAAGTTCAAACTGACGTTCATGTAGCCAGCAGAACCAAGCGCAAAGCCTTTGGTCAAATCAACGTTAGTTGTTTCACCATCACCTTCAGTGGTTTCACCATAAGAGACAGCAACCTTACCGCCTTCATCATAGTCGTTTAGCACGATGTTAATGACACCAGCGATGGCGTCAGAACCATACTGGGCCGCAGCACCATCCCGCAATACTTCAATACGTTTAATAGACGCAGCAGGAATGGCATTCATATCTGTACCAGCAGTACCCCGGCCAACAGATGTATTGATGTGGATGAGCGATGCCTGGTGACGACGCTTACCATTAATTAATACCAGCGTCTGGTCGGGACCTAAGCCCCTGAGTGTGGCAGGTCGCAACGCGTCCGTACCATCACTGATCGATGAACTTGAGAAATTGAATGAAGGTGCAATTGCTTGCAACATTCGTCCTACTTCTGTTTGTCCAGTGTCTTCCAAAGCTTCAGCCGTTAACACGTCTACAGGTACCGGCATATCCTCTGCCGATCTACCCGGTGCACGTGAACCAATGACCGTAACTTCTTCCATATCCGGCGCGTCACTTGCGACTGCGACGTCCGTTGCTCCCCCGCCAAGTAGTAAGCCTACCAGCGCGGACATAAAGGTATTTCGGTTTGACATGGTGTCTTGTCCTTTTCCTTCGTCCAAAATAATACTTAGTTGACCTTCATCAGAATAACGAGCCACAAGGCCAGTATTCTCGAGCAGCAATTCAATTGCTGATTGAGGGTCAAACTCCCCCACCAGACGATTGGCATTGAATTGCTTGACGAGATCAAAGGAAAAAACAATGGTTTTATTCGATTGCATCGCAAACTTGGTCAAAGCCAAATCAGCGCGCTGTGCTTCGATATCAAATTGCTGCGTCGCACTATAGGCGGGATTCGCCACAAGCAAGACGAGCAATAGAACCAAAGATAGCGCACCTGGCACCTTGACTAGACAGTCAGACAGAAGAAATCCTCCATTGGGACAATCATTTTTATTTCGAGGGTACTGAGACCTCAGGGTCAGCATAAGCGATGATAATCGCGCCGTCAGCCCTGGTGTAGGTTACGGGGAAATTTTCTGTCAGAGAATTGAGCAATCCATCTACATCGCCCGCTTTAAAAAAGCCTGCAATTTTGAGCTCACCAGCCTGATCATCAGCCACCTTGAGGGTGGTATCGGTATAGCGGCCAACTTCTTGCACTGCATCACGCAGAGACTCTCCACGGAAGATCAACATGCCATCTCGCCAGGCCAGTTCTTTTTGCACGACCTCGAGCGGCAGGTTTAAGGCAGCTTTGACGCCTTCACGATCCACCCTGGTCCATTGGCCAGGCAGGATCACCACTTTTTCAGCCGCCGGCAATTCTTCCTGGGACACTAACACCTTACCTTCGGTGACTAGCACTTCGACAACATTGTTTGAAATTTCAACGTTAAATATCGTCCCTAGTGCCCGAACAGAGCTATCACCGGCCTGGACTATAAAAGGCCGTTCACTGTCCTTCGCAACAGAAAATCGCGCTTCACCACGTTCCAGCTCGATTAGTCGCTGATCTGCCGTGTAGGAAACCTGCATTGCGCTATTGGTATTTAGATGCACTGATGTGCCGTCTGACAATGTCACTACCCGGTTTTCACCAACCAGTGTGCTGTGATGCTGGACAGCTGTACTAGTCAGGCCTGTGACGTCAATATCCATCTGATCCTTTGCCAGAAACCACATCCCCGCCGTTAGGAAAAGGACAATACCCGCCGCCATTGCGAACATTCGATGACGCTTGACGGGCTGATGGGGCGCAAGGCTAGCTGGATCAAATGGGAATAGCGTCGAGAGCTGGTTTAGCACACATAGATCATCCCAGAGTGCTGCAAGCTCAAATAAGGTGTCTCTGTGGAATTCACTTTGTTGCAACCAGACTCTAAGCGCTTCCACCTCTTCAGGTGTTAGCTCCCGATCAAGCTTGACGACCCATAGGCTCGCTTCATCTCGCACCTGGGTACGGTTAGGTAGTTCGTGAATATTATTGCTAGACATGTTTTTTTTGCTTTGTACTCACAGCCACCGTGACTGCGTCTACACCAGGCTCGTCCCTTGCATCCATTGATTGTAAATAATCGGCGCAGTGCCGAAGCCCTTTTGCCACGTGCTTTTCCACGGTGCTCTCGCTAAGTCCAAGATGTAGTGCTATTTCCTTTTGGCTCTGACCGTAGACCTTCTTCAATATAAAGGCTTTACGTACTTTTCCCTCAAGTTGATCAGCGGCAGCACAAAAAGAAAGAAATCGCTCATTATGTTGTGCATGTAACTCAGGCGATACAGCCCCGGTGTATTCGACAGATGAGGCGGACAAATCCTCCAGAGGCGCTGCATATTTGTTGTCCCATTTTTCTAAATGATTCAACGCGAGATGCTTGGCTGTCTTGAGTAGATAGGTCCGGGCATAGGTAATCTCATTGCTAAGCTCAGCCTCAATGCTTTTGACGAAGGTCTCTTGAACAACATCATCTACATGTTGGAGGCCAACAAAACGACGCACATGGCGTTCGAGTTGGCCCCGAATCTCAAGAAATACTTTAGTCACATTACTCAAACAAGCCCCCCCGAATTTGTTCTGACGTTAATATAGCCTAATTTCAGGTCCGCTGCGCTACTGAGGACGACTAATCAGGCAACTGACCCTCAAGTAGCGGCCAGCTATCAAAAGATCGGTTAGCCTGGGCAGATTTGATCACCCATAGATCAACTGAAGCATTTACATCATAGGTCACGGAGGTGCCATCTGGGCTGTGAAATTGTGTCTGCAACAGGGTTTTATCTGCATTCTGCTCAATCAATCGATTAAAGGTAGTCTCCGCATCCCCATCTAGCAGGGTAAAAATCCCGACCCCCTCATCTGCATAGGTTGCAATACTGACGCCTGCTCGCTGATACAAAGACCAGTTACCTTTAGTTACGCGCGCCCGCCAGTTTTTTGGTACCCGAAGTCTCTTACCCACAGCAAATTTTTTGTATACCCCGCTGTTATTCCAATCACGATAATCATCCCCCTCACCTGTCACCTGCAGAAGACCCGACAATTCAAGCTCACCGTCATTGAGCATCAGGGTTGTGGGTCTCGCGACTGACTGCTTAAATCTGTCTCGCGCTACACCACCGGCGGTAATTAGATAATCAGGTCCACCAGAATAGATTTCGCCAGAACCATCCGCACCATGCCCGATTCGAACAAAATAATCCCCAGGCTTCGCCACCAGCCAGGCTGCTGTGGTGGCGGGTAATCTGTAGCGGGTAAATGGCACCCAGAGTGCTTGATGATCTCCTGATCTGACTGTCAACCCACTGACATGCGCGTCATCCTCGACCAGGCTCATCCAGGTTTTTATCATTGCCGTGTGGTAGTCACCATCTAAATCTGTATCGACAGCCCGTCGTGGTTGTCTTCTAAACGGTGGGAAACGACGATATTGCAGGCTGCCCAGTGCATATTCCCAGTTTGCTCGATCTAAAACGCGGGTTGCCGCAGCACTAACAGGTGCTGCGGCAAAACTCTGCAGGTTAAGTAGCGCTGTCAGGGTGTAACCAATATAGGGCCGGGAATTGTATTCGTGAAAACCTGCACGCTCCATGTGAGCAAGATGCTCAAGCAGAAATTCTTCCAGACCGTTAGCCACATTATCGAATTCGGGATTAGTATCACCATGCTCATATAGCCAGCGATTCTTGAGATAGCGGGATCCTTCTGTCATCAGAATATGGTTCTCAGTGTCCCGCAAGGGCAAGCCAAGCAACCGGGGCGTGAATTCTACAGGTGTACCACCAGACTCTGTCATTAACACATTGACAATGTGATCAACCGTATCTGGGTACAACAATTCGGGTGAGTCGCCGAAGGTATACAAAAGCAGACACAAACCAGCCAGGGTAAAGTCATAGTCTCCAGTTTCATGAAATGGTCCGGTGGAACCGACAGTGCCGCGAGGCTGCGCCTGTTTGATATAGTGATTTATTGTTTCTACATCACGCTTTCGAGCAAGCCTGGCTAGCAATACTCTTGGCACATTGACCTTACCTTCCGCCTGCCAATCCAACAGTGGCTTTTCCGCCCAACTGTCAATAATCGAATCTGTGAGTAACGATGATTGCCTGGCATCCATTCGCGGTGCGGACGGTACTTTAACATTGCCTTCATCAAGGGCGATGTTGCCGTGGGTCGAAACACTGGCCGTTGCCATTAACCACCATAGCCAGGCATAGATACAAGCAAGCACTATCATCAACCCGGCAAATGCAAATAACAGTCCTTTGCGCCAGGATGCTGTTCTCACGCCTGACATTATTTATATGCCTCACCAATTCGCCAGTCCTGATAGAGGGGATGATCGGCACTGATGGGTAATCGCTCTGCCTGCCCGGTACTCACGCTACTATAAGTTGCTGTTACCAGTTCAAGGGCACGCCGCGCATCACGCAAACTTACAGAAAGCGGCGCACTGTGCTGAATTGATTCATACAACGCTAAAAATTGACCAGTAAAGCCAGATGCCGGTGGTGTAAAGCCACGCAATGCCTCTGCAATACGCCTTTCTTCTCGATGATTTTTTGGCGTAAGGGTCCAGGGATCTCGACCAGGATCATAAGGCTGCAGACAACTTTCTGCGGTCAGGTTTTCAAAACAAAACCGAAGCCTGCTAATTTCAGCGCGCGAGCCGAGAGTCGAATTGGAACTCGCCAGGGCACCATTTTTCATTTTCAGATTAAGCACCGCACAGTCCTCGGTTTCTATGGGGTTTACCCGCGTCGCTACCTGTGCGTAGACAGACTCAACATCACCAAGGATAAAGCACAGCAGGTCATGTAAATGAAGGGCATGACATAAAACCACGCCGCCACGTTCGGTTTCCCAACGACCTCGCCAGGCCTCCGCATAATATTGCTTGCCTCGATTCCAATGGGTCTCAACACTGCTGACATAAGGTGTACCTAAAAGGTCTTGATCAACCAGATACTTTAATCGCTGAACCCCCGAACCAAATCTGTATTGGCTAATAGGCATACAGTAGCGGTCAGTCTGTTCTTCAATTCGAATCAGTTCATCCACTTCAAACAATGAATTCACAAGCGGCTTTTCGCATACCACATGATGTCCTGAAAGCATCGCCCGACTAGCCATATCAAAATGGAGATGAGGTGGTGTACAGATATCGATAATATCGACGCCTGCATCTAACACAGCGTCAAAATCGGAAGTAGCGTCGCAGGCAAATCGCGACCTTACCTTATCCAGTCGATCTTGATCAGGGTCACAAACAAGGCTTATCTCGAACAAATCAGATAACGACTGCCAATGCTGTAAATGTGCCTGACCAATACCAAGCCCCACGACCGCAACCTTTAATCGACCATCCATTGCGCTACCCTTTAGATTTGTTTACCTCACATGATATACATTAAGTCGCTTGCCGGAAATTTCCTGCTGGTTTCTGCATTCAATATGAAATACCTGGAGATACTTCAAACCGGAATCAAAAAATAAATCAGTTGCTCAAGGAAAGCCCCCCATGGTGCAATCCCCTTGTATTTTCAAGGCGTAATGCATGACCTTTCTCACTGAACTATTTATCTATCTGGTTGCAGCACTGGCTTTTGTGCCGATATTAAACCGGTTAGGGCTTTCGTCAGTCATTGGCTATCTAATTGCAGGGATTGCCATTGGCCCAAGTGGCTTTAATCTGATTCATCACGCCAGTGAAACCCTTCACTTTGCAGAAATTGGTGTCGTGTTATTGCTTTTTGTTATTGGCCTGGAGCTACAACCCAGGCGGTTATGGGTAATGCGGCGTAACGTATTTGGATTAGGTAGCGCACAGGTAGTCGCGATTAGTGCTGTACTTACCGGTCTACTCTGGTGGCTGATGTCATTGCCACTCCTGCCAGCTGTCATTATTGGTTTTGCACTTGCACTTTCCTCAACAGCTTTCGTATTGCAGCTACTGGCTGAACAAAAGACATTGAACCACGCCCATGGTCGCGCAGCCTTTGGGGTATTGTTGTTTCAGGATGTTGCTGTGATCCCCGCCATTGTAATTCTAACTGCCCTTGGCAGCGCCCCAGATTCACATAGCGGACAATTGAGCTGGATGTCATTCGGACTTGTCATCGGTGCTGTGTTTATCGCAAGGTACTTGCTTAAACCGCTACTACGCATTATTGCCACCACAGGTATTCGAGAGTTATTTATTGCCGCGAGCCTCGCGATTGTTTGTGGTGCCGCGCTGCTAATGCAAAGCGCCGGCCTATCCATGGGACTCGGCGCATTCATTGCAGGTATGTTGGTTGCTGACTCTGAATACAGACATCAACTACAGACAGATGTCACCCCATTTAAAGGGTTACTGCTAGGTTTATTTTTCATCGCCGTTGGTATGTCAGCCAACATCGATTTACTTTTTTCCACGCCTGGCCAGATCATTCTGCTAACTCTCGCGCTGGTGACAACCAAGCTACTCGTATTTTTCCCTATCATCAAACTCATGGGCTTTAACCTTGCTGCCTCCCTACGTACAAGCGTGGTGCTAAGTCAGGGTGGTGAGTTTGCCTTTGTTTTATTAACCACCGCCGTTAGTTCCTCAATCATAGCTCGCGACCTGATGGAAATGGTGGTCCTGGTAGTCACCTTATCCATGGCCACAACACCATTTTTGATGATGGGACTAGAGAAGATACTTGGCAGAGGAAAATCTAACCGGGAATTTGATGTACCCAATGATTCTGAACAGCCGATCATTATTGCTGGATTTGGCCGCTTCGGACAAATTGTTGGTCGAGCACTTACCGCGCACCAGCAACCCTTTACTGCACTGGACATCAATCCTGGTCAGGTCGATTTCGTAAGAGAGTTTGGTAATGAAGTTTACTATGGTGATGCAACGCGACTGGATCTATTGAATTCTGCTGGTGTCAGCCATGCCCGTGCGGTTGTGATCGTCGTCGATGATATTGATGCTAGTGTAAAAATAGCCACCACCATGCGAGACATCTATCCCGGGGTACCACTGTTTGCCAGGGCAAGGAATCGCAAGCACGAAATTACGCTTCGCTCTCTCGGCGTCCATTTTGTAATCAGGGAGACTGTTCTTTCCAGCCTGGCCCTGACCCGGCAACTTTTTGACACCCTTGGCATGGATAGTAACGCCATCGATGCCTTTGAGGCTCACGATAAGGCAACCCTTGAAAAACAGGCCGCAGTGATCGATGACCCAAAGGCCTATCGCCAGACTACAATGGAAGCCTCCGCCGAACTAAGAACGCTATTTACTGGAGACCCAAAGTAGCCAAATAAAAGCTTAAGGGGTGCCTCGCTTTTTTGTTTATGCGCGTCTATTCACACTGATAAACACGGAAAACTCTTTCGTTACCGTCAATCTCAGCGAGTGGTGCTACCGCATTACCGCCCATGTCAACGGCTTCATTTCGTGCAATAGTTTCAAGTTCTGTCGCAAGTTTTTTCTGGTTTCGATTAATGCCTGCGACCCTGGCCTTACTAATCGCAGTGATCTTTCCGAGCGCTTTACAGGAAGCCGCAGCACTTGAATCAAGTACCTGAACCCCCTGACCATCCTCTGTTAACTTAACCCATGTACACCCGGAAATAAGTAAGGTCACTAGAACTGCAGCAAATAGCTTCACAAGAATCTCCTGATTTAAAGCAAACAATCTGTCCATCAAGCTTAGCTGGTTTTGAAACAAGATTGTTTGTAAAAAACCTTCCGATTGCTACTCTCGGTTAATAATCCATTCCATTACATCATCCGCCCGGCTATATCCCAGCTCATGCGGGGTTGAAAGGATCAGCAACTTTTTATCAGCCGCAACAATCTTGTCGAATAGCGCCTCGCCCTGCTCCAGCTTGTACCAGACATCTTGATCGCTAATAAGCAGTAGGGTTGGCACCTTGATTTGTTTTGCAAGCTGGTAAGGATGCACTAGTTCAAGTACTGGTGAGAGATCCATAATTGGCGGGAACACAGGTACGGCAAAATCAATCCTGTCATCTGCAGCGGCAAGGACAAGGGTTTGTAATGCACCAAGACTCATGCCTAGCACCCCAATTTTACTTTCAGGGTAACGCTGCTCCGCCAGATCGATTAACCGGCGAAAGTCCCTGGCTGATCCTGCAATAAGATCTCGAACGCCATACCAGTCTTGCTGCGCAAGCAGATTCTTTGGCGATTCATACTTACCCAAATGGCTTCGTTGACCATGAACCCGGGAATCAGGCGCAATCACGACATATCCCGCATGAAGCAATCCATTTTTATAGTCATGCAGATTCGAATAGGGACCCTCATCCTGCCACCAGATTTCTTTGCTACTGGTAATACCATGAAGCAGAAACACAACGCCTTTAATTGGTCTGACTGTTGGTTCGGCCAGGTAGAAGGGCAATGGCTCTCTGAAGGAGCGATGTAAGGTCATCAGAGATCGGGAGTAACCTTCAAACTGCTTGGTATCGTAAACAACAACCTGGTCTTCTCGCTGCTCATAGCCGAGCAGTTGACTTAGATCGTCCCCATATAGGGTCTGGGAAAATAAAATACAAATAATCGTTAGCAAAACTCTCATAGCATTTACTCAAGGTGAAAGAACGCTAAGATTAGCCATTGCATCTACCCTGATCCTTAACATAGGTTAATTACCAGCTGGTAGTGTGTCTGGATGAAACAACAGGAATAACAAGTGGCCAACAAAGGACGACACAATGAAGACCTGGATAACGAGCAAATTGCCTCGTTGGACAGGGTCTTTACCAATCACCTGAGCCCATTTCTTGGTAAGCATGATATTCATGCCTTGCAGGCTATTGCCGTGCAACGCTTTTTAAAAGCAGACACCAATGTTGTAAATCAAGGCCAGGCAACCACAGAGCTGTTCTTTGTCGCATCAGGGATCGTCCGTTATTTCGTTGCCGATGACCGCGGCAATGAAGCAAATAAAACATTTACGCGCGCCCCCTGCTTCGTCGGCTCAACGACTGCACTTATTAAAAATCAGCCAGCTCGCATTAGTCTGGCAGTTATGCGGGATACACCGGCGCTGGCGATCAACTGGTCAGCTTTTCAGGACTTAATGCGCGAATCTCACCCGTTAGAAAGCTACTACCGACAGGGACTGGAACAATTGTTCGTGATGAAGGAAGAAAGAGAAAGTTCCCTGTTGTTGGAATCGGCACAGGCAAGATATTTAGCATTTCTCGCATCCCACGAGGATATTCTCGATCAGATTCCCCAGTACCATATTGCATCCTATCTGGGTATTAGCCCGGTATCCTTAAGCCGCATCAAGTCCCAACTTACCGCACGCACACCAGGCTGAGAGCGATCTGCGCAGAAAAGCAATCAGGCCAGGCTGGCCTTATTGCTCGCCTGCTAGTATTTCACCACTCAAATGACGAATATGTTCGACCCATGGCAGTACATTTGGCAACCGGTCATAGACAATTAGTAGACCAACTTCACCGCTTCGACGATCAATCCAGGGATAGGTGCCCCATGCACCTGAACTCGCAATCAGCGGACATCCGCCATCAGCATCGACTAGCTCGCACCACATACCGAAGCCATATTCAGCATCCTTGTGTGCTGCCGAGGGCAACTGCACTCTTTCAACACCAGTAAGGCGCGTCTTTTCCATTGCCCGGACTGCGGTTTCACTCAGCACAGCTTGATCACCAACCTTGCCATGGTGATAAATCATATTGAGAAATTTCCAATAGTCATTGCCGTTGGTATGCAATCCCGCTTGAACATTAGGATTACGCAAGCCACGAATATTCTGCGACCTTGGCAGTGGGTGACCATAGTAACTCTCGGTCATGCCAAGGGGACCTGCTATATGGGATTGAAATACTGATTCCCAGGATTGACCGGTCACCCCCTCAACTACTGCACCGGCCATTTGGAAGCCAGCACCGCTATATGCAAAACGAGTCCCTGGTGCAGCGACCAGTGGCAGTGCGGTAATTCTTTCAGCTGCAGCTTGCATCGAAATGTCAGTAGGCAGGGTAAGATCAATACCGTTCTCAGCAAGACTCGGCATCCCTGAGGTGTGAGAGAGCATCTGATCAATGGTGATATCTCCCGCTGGTGCGGCAATCCCTGGCATATAAGTTGACAAAGGTGCATGTAAATCCAGTAAACCTTGCTCGGAAACCGCAACCAGCACCGACGCACTGACCCATTTAGTTGCCGAGGCAACATTGATCACCGTATCAAAAGTGTAATCACCAAAGGCCTTTTCATATTGAACTTCCCCATCCCTGGCAATGCGCAGTACGGCACCATCTAGATCTCTCGCCTTGACTAGTTCTTCAACGGTGGCTGTAACAGCTTGCCATGAAGCCGCACCACTATGCGCTTGTGGACTACCTGCGGTTTCAATGGGCCGGGCTGATTGCAATTCTTTTTGCAACGCCTCGTCCTGTACTTCTGGAGGTGATGTAATTGGTGAGCACCCGGTACCAACCCAGAGCAAAATCGAGAAAACCAGTATTTGACGGATAACACCTGTGCGCATAACAACTCCATATTTAGTGAAATTTATAGGGACCTCACAATCGCCATTGCAAATCGAGGCCAATTTGACGTGGACGGTTCACGGTTACATTGCCTGGTCTGAAATCTAGATCGCCATCAGCATTAACAATCAGGCGACCGGTTCCGCCAACAATTGATTGATAAGCCAGTTCATTCGTCGCATTTGCAACAAACATCACCGCCGACCATTTTTCACTTTCAACACCAAACCGGAGATTTACAAACCTCTGTGCATCCAGCTTACTGGCGGGAAAGTTTTGTACTGTGGTATATCTTGCACCGATGTACTGATAGCCAAGATGACCGACAAGAGACAACTGCCCGGATAAGGGTAAAAACAAGTTAGCACCGGCAGAGACAGATGTTTCTGGTGTATTCGCAGGACGATTGCCCTCTCTTAGGTCAAACGGAAAGCCAACCGCGGTTGCACCAACACTAATAAGCTGATCATCTTCGAACTCGCCATCCTGAAACGAGCCATTGAGATAAACATCGATTGCATTGGTCAAACGCCAGCTGGTCTCCAGTTCGAAACCAACGATTCGCTCATCCGGACCATTTACTGCAAGCAGCAACGGTGCCGCATCCTGAATTTGCGGTTGGTCATAAGCTGTACTAAAAAGCGTGGCATTGGCTGTTAAGCCATTCGACCACTGTGTCTTTAATCCAATCTCATAGCTGACGACTTCATCATCAGAGAAAAAACGAGCAGCTTCAAAGGCCGCGGGGTTACCGCCAGAAAGGTTAAAAGCTGAACTGGAAGGATTGAGATTACCGTTACGAATCCCTGTCGCACCTGACGCATAAAACATCATGTTTTCAGAAATATCATACTCAATCGCCACTCGCGGTAGCCACTTACGCAGTGAGAAGGTTGCGCTATTTGAAAGCCCTGCGCCTTCAATAACATTATTCAGATTCAGCAACACAAATGGTGCCTCAAAACCAGAAGCACCAGTCCCTGTCGCGAAGGTACTGAGGCTAGTGGTATTCCTAATGTCTTCATCCACATAACGTGCACCAGCGATTAGCCTCAGATCATCATTGACGGCATAGGTGAATTCGGCAAAGGCTGAATATTGTCTGGTATTAATCGCGTTGTATTGTTGCCAGATCGTATTGCCACCCGCAGGTGAAGTCACGAAGGCACCAAATTCCGGCGCTGTGTTGTCTGCGTTGGAATCAAGATCAGTATCTTCGTAATAGAGACCAGCAATATA
>CBDUKY010000017.1:0-16274 GCA_965367925.1 uncultured Pseudomonadales bacterium
AGACACAAATCGTCGAGCAACCAATCAGCCAAAGGTTCGCTCTCAGCTCAAATACTGGACCCTTGCATGGCTTTTAACCTATGCAGCAGCGGCTTTCCTGCCCGGTCTGGTCTGGGACTTTGCTCCTTTACCTACAGTCGCCATTGTACTCCTGAATCTCGTTATTGGCTTTGGCATGATTCGAGTAAACGGCCGCTATTTACAGTCCCTGGATGAGCTGCAACAGAAAATTTTTCTCGATGCCTGCGCATTTACGCTTGGCCTTGGATTGATCGCCGGTCTTGGTTATGAATTGTTAGAAGACATCAAGCTCATTACACATGAACCAGAGATTTCCCATCTAGTGGTCTTGATGTGTATTACATTCCTTATCGCTATGATCAACGGTAACAGGCGGTACGCATGAAGAATCGCCTAAAAGTACTACGCGCTGAGCGGAATTGGACCCAGGCACAGCTAGCTAACGAATTAGATGTTTCGCGACAAACAGTTAACGCCATCGAAAAAGGTAAGTTTGATCCAAGCCTACCACTAGCATTTAAAGCTGCCAGGCTATTTGGCTTGTCAATTGAGGAAATTTTCCAGGATGAACCCTGACCTGGTCTGGCATCAGTCTGGGATGGCTTCTGGCAATATTGGTAGCTTTTCTTCTGGGTCATACCAGGAAGCGCCATCTGAACACCAGAAGTGTACCTGAGGTCGCGTTGTGATTTCTGTGTCAATGGAACCGACTCTTATAAGCACATAGTCTGTTGTTTCTCGACTTGCAATAAGTTGCGAGCCACATTGCTGACAGAAGTATCGTGTCTTACCGGGAGATGATTCATAGCCAGAAAGCTGGTCTTCACCTTGAACCCATTTAAACAGGTCCTTAGGTACCCCCATCACAGTAGAAAATGCTGCACTATGCGCCTTTCTACAAGTACGGCAATGACAATGCCCCATTGGTTGTGGCTCGCAATCTACCGAGTACTTTACGCTGCCACACAAACAACTACCTTCAAACATGGTTTTAGCCTTGAATATGATTGCAGTTAGACTAACAACCTGGTCAGCATAGTATTAGCCCAGATTGGACGTCAAATCTAACGACTCTGGTCACTCGCTGCTTGATCGTAGTATTTAAATTTACTGCTCGTTACAAATTCTTCCAGCTTTTCAATCTCCCGTACTACCTCTGCCTTGTGGTCTGGGTTGGCGCGACTACTGGCGTGCATCTCACTAATTTTTTGCTTAGCGTTTTGCAAATTGTCCCTGCTCTGGACCAGATCAGGATCGATCTTATCCCAGTCGACACTCGAGAGAATTGAAATCAGGGTTTCAGTCCTCTCAGATAATCTATCGAGTTCATCTTTGGTAGTTTTCCAGCCGGTAAGTTCTTCCATCTTCCGGGTTTCCCACTGACCACTGGTACCGAACACCTGAAAGGTATGCACTGCAAGCCCGATACCCCAACCAAACAGCGGATACACAAACCAGGCACTACCGTCATAATTCAGCAAGTAGATCGTAAAGAGAAACAGGTTCACTGAAACGAAGCTTGCAACATGCGCATAATAGCCCTTCAGTTCTTTGATGCGTTTCTTCGCTTGTTGATGGTCCATAAGCCTACCCCGGTGTTGTTATTATCATTAAGTCTGGCTAAACAAATAGCAATGGCTATGCCAGAATATTTATTCTTTATCTTTCAAATATTTAGAAAGCACCGACAATCAAATCGACGAGATTAAAACCGACAATCTGCCAGATTTTAGTCTTTCTGACTAATCGTGCAGCCTACGCAAAATCACGAATGGGCCCCTTTACGGCAATATGGAAATGAATATCTAGCAATCTGGCTCTGGATTTTTCCTTCTCGCTTTAATAGCCTGCTGCATCTAATAGCGCATAAGGGGACAAATGAAGCAGCGATTATTTGCAGGTCTGGGTGCTGTCATTTTGATTTGTACCACCGTCATCCTTGCACCCTTGTATGGCTTCTTTGCCGAAGGGGTTCCTGCCATGCGCGGCCCATTTGGATGGCTTGAAGTTCCTACTGTCGCGCCTTATCAAAAAGGTATCACCTCACCTGAAGTGTTAGATATCGCAGAACAAGCCAGAAATCTACTCGAAGCCCACAGAGCAAAACTATCCGCACCGGCACTGTCGGCTGCCGTCGCTATGAATGGCGAAATCGTCTGGTCTGGCGCAAGCGGTTGGGCAAATATTGAACAGGATCTAGTTGCCACACCGAAAACCCTGTTCCGTATTGGTTCAACCTCGAAACCAGTCACGGGAACGTTACTGGCGAGATTTGTCGATTCAAAGCTCGTTGATCTAGATACAGAAATTGCTCACTATCTTCCGGACTTACCGAATGAAAACTGGGGCAAAATTACTTTAAGGCAATTGGCCTCTCACTCTGCTGGGCTACCAGAATACGAAACTAACCGTGATTGGCTGGGTGCTTACGAATCTATGGTTCTTGATCAAGCGCACACAAACGTTTCGCAGTCTCTTGCAAACTTTGATGACATGCCTTTACGACACCCGCCAGGGACTCATTTTGAATATTCGTCATTTGGCACAACGCTAATCGCTGCCCTACTACAAGAAGTCGGCCACAAACCATTTCAAACCTTAATCAGGGAATGGGTGACCAGCCCGCTCAATATCAACTCGCCAACGCCCGATAGGTCTCAGCCCCTGCGGGCGCAGTTTTATCAATTAGATGGCACAAAGGTAAAACCCTGGCGCACCGTTAATCTGAGTAACAAACTAGCGGGCGGTGGTTTTATGGCAACCCCAGAAGATCTCGTCATCTTAGGGCTTGGCTGGTTGGATAAATCCTTTATTTCCGAGCAAACCCGAACAGAATTCTGGACACCACAACGACTGGCAGACAATAAGATTAACGAACAGAACTATGCGTTGACCTGGCGCTGGTCAGAGGATTCAAAAATGGCCAATCATGGCGGGGTTTCAAAAGGCTCAATGGCCTGGTTGGCTGTCTACCCAGATAAGCAACTCGCAATCGCTCTGACTATGAACACGAAAGTCGATAACTTTTTCGACTTTGCAGGACTTCAAAACCAATTGGTGGATATTTTCTCAGCTAACAACACGTCAGCCAATACGAACCCTACAGACTAGCTATGGTGAGCATTTGCTACGTCTTAAAATCCGGCAACATTGCCTCGACTCGCTCCATTACATCTAACTGATGCATCAGGTCATTGGCATAGTCCAGCTTGTCGGTATCGAGCACTAGCACCTCGCTCATGGTGTAGCTTTCTATCCATGCTTCATACAACTTATCCAGGCGCTTTAAGTAACTCAAGGGAATATCTTGTTCCATTTCCCGACCTCTTAGTTTAATTCGACGTCGCAGGGCCCGCATGGAACACCGCAAGTAAATCATTAGATCCGGCGGCTTAATGGCCTGCAAGATAACATCATAAAAATCTTTATACGTTTGCCAGTCTCTATCATCCATTCGACCCATTTGATGAAGGGCTGTGGCAAATATTTCTGCATCTTCAAAAATCGTGCGATCAAGGGCAACAACACCATCGGCTCTATCTAGATCCTGGTGCAGTCGAAACTTGTTACTTAAAAAATAGATTTGAGAATGAAAGGCCCAACGTTTCATATCCTGATAAAAATCCGGCAGGTAAGGATTGAAATCATTAGGCTCATAAAATGGTTGGATATCGTAGGTACGAGCTAGAAATTCTACCAGCGTGGACTTACCGGTACCGATATTACCAGCGATGGCGATCGAACGGCGCAATGAAAAACTCCTTTCAACAATATCGCCTGAGTATAATGGTTCTATCAACTGCTGCAGCGGAACAATCCATCCTATCCGTCAGCCCGCGAACTGTATACAAGCAGACACCCAACCGATATTTTCAAATCTATTGAGCTCAGCTGCAACCTGGTCTTGACCTAAACCAAAGTTGAGGTATTAGTCTAGCATTCACGTTCAACAAGTATCTGCTAAATCATGAAAATGAATCTGAATCAAATTACCTTACCTGCGCTATCCATCAAAGCATCTGTTGCGTTTTATCAACGTATGGGCTTTAACCTGATCGTGCTTAGCGAGGACTATGCACGGTTTGAATCTTCCCTGGGTGAAGCAACATTTTCACTTCATAAGGTAGAAGAATGCGTCGGGCAAGAAAGTGCCATCATTTATTTTGAAGTTGCCTCAGTACAACAAACTGTCAAAGAACTCGAAGCCGCCGGCTTTATATTTGAGCAGCAACCGCGTGAGCAGAGCTGGCTTTGGACTGAAGCTTATCTTAAAGATCCAGCAGGGAATCGGATTTGTATATATCACGCCGGGGAGAATCGAAGATTTCCCCCCTGGCGGATAAATAAACCTGTCTAGTGTTCACTCACGTAGATCTTCACCAGTTGATCAAGAAACTCACGGCTCTCGAACAAGGACTTCACCAGTATCCGCTCGTTTAAGCCGTGGGCGTTAACCTTGCCGGGTTCCGAAAACATACCGCTAACACCATAGGTTGGGATACCGGCAGGGGTGAGGAATCGGCCATCGGTACCACCGGCGATCATTGCTGGGATGACTGGTACACCAGGCCACATTTTTTGCGTTAGACGTTCAATTGGCTCCAGTATCATGCTGGTCAGGGCTGGTGGTGGCGATGTGCTTTCAGGCGGATCAGCCAGGGTTATTGATACCTGTGGATCACCAACAACATCTGTCAGTACCTGTCGAATTTCTTCCTGGGTGTGACCAGGAAAAATACGACAGTTGACATTAGCAGTCGCTCGCTGCGGTAATGCATTAGGTGCATGACCAGCATTAAGCATGGTTGCCGTACAGGTCGTGTGCAAAATTGCATTGTATCCAGGGTCTTTAAGCACTCTAGTGAGGGCTGCTTCATCAGGTGGAGTGCTGAGTATTTTCAACATATCCGATGCTAACTGGCCAGTTTCCATCGCTGAACGGCGCTCGAAGTAGGCGCGCGTAGTATCATTAAATTCAACAGGAAAAGAATAGCGAGATACGCGGTTAAGTGCAGTTGTTAGCTGATAGATAGCATTGTCTTCACGAGGCCGAGAGGAATGTCCACCGGGATTAGTGACCGCAAAAAGATAATCTTGATAGAGTTTCTCACCTGCCTGGATACCGTGAAAAACCGGTTTTCTATCCTTATCAAGACGGCCACCACCGCCTTCATTTAAAGCAAATTTCGCCTTAAGAAGTTCAGGGTGGTGAGCAAGTAAGTAGCTAACACCATTAAAGGTATTTGGTGTTTCTTCACCACAGGTGAGCGCCAATTTAACGCCGCGATGCAACGGGAATTTCGTCTGTTTCAGACGCATCATAATATCAACAAAGATAGCAGCCATAGATTTATCGTCGGCTGTTCCGCGGCCAAAGAAATAGCCATCTTCCTCAATTAAAACAAAGGGATCACGTTCCCAATCCGCCCGATTGGCTTCGACAACATCTATATGCGCGAGCAATAAAACCGATTCTTCATCAGCCAACTGACCTGGTAAGGCTGCAATTAAATTACCCTGGTTGGGGAATTCTGGCGGCACGATGACATGCAAATCACTTTCCGGATAACCAGCTGAACGCAGGCGATCGGCCATTGCGTTGGCAGCCAGGGTACAACTACCAGCCGATAGCGTTGTATTGATCTCAACAAGCTCTTTATAAATACCACGAAAGGTCGCCTCACCGGTTGTCAGTGAATCCGCTTGCGCCCCGATGGTGACCAGTAGACTGATAAGTGCCAGTCCAAAAAACCTGTATGTGAACACGATGCTACTCCTTGATTACAATTATCCTTGTTCTGCCACAAAGTACCTGGCTTGTCAGTTGCTAATGTATCGAGTTAAGCGGAAGGCTGCCAGTCCACGGCTCCCCCTATCCTATCTATCAGGCATTATTCGATGATGGTGGCAAGCTCGACTGCTCTTCACGCACCTTTAATAACAAAATTGAGCCAATGACCATCAGAATTACGAGCGAAGCAAACCCGGCCCGTTGGGACTGGAACCAGCTTGTGGTTGTCGCAACGAGTAATGGCGCGAGAAAGGCTGTCACAGTACCAGAAAGTGCAAATAGGCCAAAAAACTGGGTCATCATCTCAGGTGGAGAGATACGTGCCATCAAGGTTCGAGAGGATGCGAGACCGGTGACAAAAAACATGGCAAAAATTTGCATGGTAGCAAAGTAGAGCAGCTCAGATAATGACTGAAAATATGGGAAATCCCAGACTGGCGTCGTGCTCACATTAATAAAAAACAGTATCTTGTCTGGTTGAATTGAGACCAGGGTCACTAACACCAATGCGCTCATCGCAATAGCAATCTGCAAGGTGCGAATAGAGCCTAACCAGTCATCCACGCGGCCACCCACGAATGCGCCGATCATGGCAGAGCTACTGGTGACCAGCCCAAAAATCAGCAAGGTTGTGGTACCCCAATTAAAGGTACCAGATGCATAGACACCACCAAAAGTCATTACACCTACCATACCGTCAATAAAAAACATTCGACCGAGCAGATAGATGGCAATATTAGAATAATGTTTGAGTTGCTTAATCGTGCTTACCACATCACGGACACCTGCTCTGGCTGCTTGCCACATGGGTGTGCCAGACGATTTACCATCCGGCGTAAAGAGTAAAACCGGAAGTGTAAAAACCAACATCCAGACGGCAGCAATAGGTCCAACAATTCGATCATGTTCGTGCGTTGATTGATCAATACCAAACAGCGCTTCGCCTGGAACAAATGGCCAGTCGATATTGCCGGGTAACGAAAAGGCAATCAGGACAAACAACATGAGTAGAAGTCCACCAACATTCCCCAGAGAAAATGCCAGACCTGACACCAGCCCTACTTTTTTCGCCGGCGTAATGCCCGGTAACATGGCATTGTGAAACACCTCTGAGATGGCAAAGGCCACTGAAATAACCAACAGAATAAGTAGTGCCGGATAGATACCAAGACCAGCACCAGCAGGCTTAACAAACCACAATGCACAAGCACCTATAGCCATGATTAATACGGTGCTGACAATCCAGGGTTTACGTCTGCCATTCTTATCCGCTATTGCACCGAGGAATGGTGCTGTGAGCGCTAAAATGACCCCAGCTGTGGCATTGAGATAGCCAATTAACGCCTGGCCTTCGACAGGGTCTCCGACCACCTTGTTACTGAAATAAGGAAAGAAAATATAGATCACCACCATGATGTAATAGGGGTCACGGGCGCCCTGGCCGAAGGTCCAGCTCAAATAACCCAGGGGTGTTGCTGCTGGTGTACCCTCTAGAGACAGGATAGGTGCGGTAGGGTTTGTCATTATCAGGCTCAGTTTAGGTTCTTGTTATCTGGTGATAAAAATAATCAATGCTGTTCGAGGGTCACTCAGCTAACGACGTTTACGCATTTAAATTTGCTAGTAAACTCAAAAAACAAAGCCTACTCCGATTCAGCATAGTAAAGCCGATGACCATCAGGATCATAAAAGCAGAATTCCCTGCCCCAGGGTTGTTCTAGTATCTCAGCGCTCACGACACCCAGCCGTTGCAATTCTGCATGACGCGCGTCCAGATCTTTTACAGGAAAACGCAAATGAAAGTGATCGCCGGACTTAATATACTCGATCGAAGGGTCGGTGTTATCGACTAGCTTAATATGTAGGACACTATCACCGATTTTGATACCGGCATAAAAGTCCTCGTACCGAAAGCTCAATTCAAATCCAAGTTGATCAACATAGAAATTAATCAACCGTTCAATATCGGTCGTCCTGAGTTGCGCAATGTAGGTCATGCTCATTCCACCCACTGGTTCAGCGTTAATGCCGGAAAATGGCTGGTTCCTATTGCAGCAGCCAGAATTATTTCCACCAACTTGTCACACTTTCAGCTTCTGAAACGTCAAACAGATGGAGACAGTCCATGGAGCATCTAGTGAACACTTGCCAAACACATTACCACGATTACGGTGGACAAAAATGATTCATAAATCCCGCTGGAACCAGGGTAGATCTCGCGCTAGATTTTCTCTACTGCTTATCCCACATCGGGTTATATTCATGCTTACCGCTGCTGGTTTCGATCCGTCCAATTGCAAACAACGACGTGCTATCGCCACACCTTCTGTAAGCGATTTTGCTAAGCTAGACAACACCACTTTAGCGCTGGATATCAGTAAACCATGGTAGCCATCAACAATATTAAGCCTGCCGACAAATTATTTGAGGCGCAACGGGACAAATTAAAGGCGATTGCGTATCGTATGCTCGGCACCATGTCCGATGCTGAAGACGTCTTGCAAGATGGATATCTACGCTGGTCCCAACACTGGGGAAGGCAAGATCGCAGCAAAATCGACAATCCAGCGGGCTACTTAACTAGTCTAGTGACCAGACTTTGCCTGGATCGACTACGACATCGGCGAGTCGAGCGGGCTCACTATGTTGGCCCATGGTTGCCTGAACCTGTCCTAACAGAAACCCGCGCAGACCCTGCTCAGCAAACAGAACTATTGCAGTCCATTAATACTGCTTTTTTATTATTACTAGAATCCCTGTCTCCAACAGAACGCGCCGTATTTACCCTCAAGGAGGCTTTTGACTATTCTCATGCGGACATCTCTAACCTGTTGGGTGTGTCTCTCGCACAGTCCAGGCAATTATTGCATCGAGCCCATCGTAGACTGAGTGAAAAAACGACTGGTGATTCAAAGCCCGGGGGAGAAACAGTCGAACCTATTGTGGAGGCCTTTTACCTTGCAGCCATGGACGGCGATATGGATAAACTAGCGACCCTTCTATGTGAAGATGTCGTCGCTTACAGCGATGGTGGTGGTGTGGTTTCAGCTGCGTTGATACCACTTGAAGGAATTGAACGAGTATCCACTGTCTTCGCTCACATTATCTCTCGTGCTGGTAGTAATCTGCGCTGGCAATGGTGCGACATCAACCATCAACGAGGTGTCATATTAAGAGAAAATGATGGGCTAAATAACGTCACTACCTTTGACCTGAAGCATGGCAAGATACATCGCATCTATACCATGCGTAACCCGAGAAAGCTTCGTGGCTTTCAGCAGCGCTAAGATGCCTGCCCCTTTGCTTACGATCCAATGAATTGCCAGTTCTGCCACAACTGGCAATCTATTTTCAGATCACAGAAAAGGTCATACCCGCATTTTCTTGCAAGCGGGTCAGCAACCTGTCACCCATCGCAGCTGCAGGTGTTAGAAACCCACCAGGCACATCTAGATCGTCTTTGGCGAGACATATTGCACTTTCAGCTAACATTTTCGATGTGGCGCCATAGCCTGGATCCTTATCACCAGTAACCCGAACCTTAATACTTCTGGCACGATCATCAGGATGCTTACCAAACAGCTCAATATCGAAAAAGCCATTTTCAATTGCCTCGGGCGTTGGTCCTTCACCCGGTTTGGGAACCACCTTAGCTAAAAGTGAGCGAGTGGAACTAAACGCTGCCGTTAACATCACAAACCCGGACATCCCGGCTACTAACGCTGCTTTTACATAGCCAGCTGGACCATTACCCATCAGCATAGCCTCGCTGTAGCGAAAGTCATCACCATAACGGTAATCCTGCAATGCATGTGTGCGCCGAACCACGCGGGTATTTATACCCGCCATGACAAATGGTGCAGTCCACTGCTTAAAATCCAGATCGAACAGCGGCGCGGTTTGATCCGGGCCATCTACTCCACGCGGCATGTTCTGCGGATTGAGGCCATAAGGGTCTGCCAATACATCCCGAATTGCAGGATTCCTGTCCGCCTCTTCCATCATATTCATCATGCTTGCAACAGTGCCACCACTTGCGCCGCCTTGCATATTGACGACTCTAAATTTTACTTCTGAGGCAAAAACACCCTGCTTTTCATGCATCATCTTTTGTAGGTAATAAACCCCCATATCTGATGGGATACTATCGAAGCCACAGGTATGGACGATCCTGGCACCGGTGCTTTCCGCAAGGGACTGGTAGGTATCAATCATGTCTCGCATCCAGTGAACTTCACCTGTTAGATCACAATAGTGAGTACCATTTTCCGCACAGGCTTCAACCATCACCGTGCCATAAAGCGCATAAGGACCTACTGTTGAACATATCACTCTGGTCTGTTTGGCGAGTTCAGCAATAGAGGTTGCATCATCACTATTGGCAATCAGGCACTTGACCTCACTCGCCTGGTTGCCTGCAATTTGTTTTGCTACCTGATCAAGCTTATCAATCCCACGGCCAGCGATCGCCCACTTCAAATCACCATCAACACCATGGTTCTTAAACAGATACTCCGCAACCAACTGGCCAGTGAAGCCAGTGGCTCCCCACAAAATTACATCAAACGTGCGATTTTCTTCATTCATCAATTTGGTACCAGTGACATTAGCAACCTCATGCTACTGGCTCCGGTGTAACAATGTCGAGGCTGAATAGCTTTTATTCCCACAGCCAATCTTGTCATCCCATTCGAAACTGACATACTCGAACGCTCACAAACTTAAATAATCCGGATTCGATATGTTGACAGTATATGGCGCAGCCCTTTCACCCTTTGTTCGCAAAGTCTTGATGGTTCTGGAATACAAGGGAATGGCCTACGACCTGGTACCAGTCTTTCCTGGTAGCGATGATCCTGACTTCGTAAAAATGAGTCCGTTAAAGAAGATCCCCGCCATTGACCACGATGGCTTTACCATTTCAGACTCAAGTGTAATTTGTCGATACCTTGAGCAAATCCATCCAGACAAGCCTATTTACCCGGCAGATCCAAAGGCCCAGGCCCAGGCTTGCTGGCTTGAAGAGTTCGGTGACTCGGTATTAATTAATGGCTGCGCGACCATCTTTCAGGAGCGAATGCTCAAGCCGAAATTTTTAGGCCAAGAAGGTGATGAAGCTAACGCACAGAAAACAATTGATAGTGTCTTACCACCGTTACTGACTTATCTTGAAAGTAAGGTCCCTGATAAAGGTGTACTGATTGGCGATCACATCAGCATCGCCGATATCAGCATCATTACCTGCTTCGTCCAGGCAAAATATGGTAACTATGAAGTTGACGCTAGCCAGTATCCAAAGCTGCGCGCTTACATTGATCGTTGCAATACAAACGAGATTTTGCAAAAGCTCGTTGCTAAAGAAAAGGAAATGTTAGGTTAGTTACCCTTTGCGAGTTTGCAGGGTGCAAATGACATTCGATGTATAGGACTTGGCCCATGCTCTTTAAGTGCGGCCAGGTGGGATGCTGTAGGATAACCTTTGTGTTGCGCTAAACCGTATTGAGGATAACAAGCATCCAGCGCCATCATTTCTGAATCTCTCGCTACCTTGGCAATAATCGAGGCGGCTTTGATGGCGTCATGCTTACTGTCGCCTTTGATTAACCATTCCGATGGACAATCAAAACCAGGGCTGCGATTGCCATCGACAACAACGAAATCAACGCGCCTATTGAGACCTGTTACAGCTCTTTGCATTGCTAGCAGACTGGCGTTGAGAATATTGATCTCGTCAATCTCCTCTACCTCAGCTCTTGCTATACAAAATGCCAGGGCCTCTGCGCGAATAATAACGTCGAGTTTTTCACGCTTTCTTGCCGACAGAGCCTTAGAGTCACCGAGACCAGGTATCTGTTTGAAGGGATTAAGCACGACTGCTGCTGCCACAACCGCACCTGCAAGTGGTCCACGACCGACCTCATCAACGCCTGCAACAAACTCAGGACGATACACGGTCTAACCCAACCAGTTTCATAATGGCGCCCGCTGCTTCAGCACCGGCATTCTTACGCAATATCTGGTGAATCTCATCATACTGCGCGATCAAATCCGTGTGATCACGACCAATGAGTCGCTGCACTTCTTCAGCCAGAGCTAAAGGCGTCGCTGCAGCTTGAATTAGCTCTGGGACAAGTGCGCGCTGGCTAAGAATATTAGGCAGTGCAAAATATTGGGTTGAAACTAACCTTGATACGATGCCATAGGTAATAGGACCTAACCGATAGGACATGACCATGGGCTTTTTTAGCAGCATGGCTTCAAGGGTTGCGGTACCCGAGTTCACCAGCACGACGTCGGCCGCCTGCATGGCGAGTTTTGAATTTTGCAGAATGACTTTGACTGACAGATTAGCTCGCTGCCCTATAACAAGCTCTTCAATTTGTTGCTTGCGTCTAGCGTTAGCAGCAGGCACTACAAACTTTATGCTCCGGTCAAAGCGCATTAGTTCTACTGCGGCACCAATAAAGTCCTCACCAGACATCGCAACTTCACTTTTACGACTACCGGGTAAGAGCGCGATCACCTTATCCGTGTTTTCAAAGCCTAGCTGTTCTCGTGCTCCCAGCTTCCCACTTGCGCCCTCATCAAGTCCAATTTCATCTGCCTTGGGATGGCCGACAAACACCGCTTTGATATTGTTTTGTTGATAAATATCTAATTCGAATGGATACAAGGTCAGCATAAGATCGACCTTTTTGGCGATACTCTTAATGCGTCCTTTACGCCATGCCCATACTGTTGGGGAGACATAGTGTACTGTCTTGATCCCGCGCTTTTTTAGCATGCCTTCCAATAGCAGATTAAAAAAATTGAAATCCACACCAATAAAGCACACTGGATTAGCAGCGACTATCTTGTCTCTGGTTGAAAGCAGCAATTTTAGCAATGAAGGCAGGCGTTTTATGGGATCAATAAAGCCATTTACAGAAAGCTCATCCAACCCCGCCCAGGCCTCTAACCCCTCAGACACCATGTTGGGACCACCGACGCCAATAAACTGGCTATCAGGTAGTTGTTGCTTCAGGTTCGCTATCAGGGAGGCGCCGAGATTGTCCCCCGAGGATTCACCAGCAAGCAGAGCAAATACTGGAGGACTAGACATGAATCAGACTAGCTTATTTTCTGTTCTGCGCAGGTTAAAAGCGAAGAACATACTAGTTGGTCACCAACGTAGGCTTTACCAGAGGCTTTCATCCAGTGACTTCGGAGATTCACAATTTCAACTTCCAAACGGAGTTGATCACCTGGTACCACTGAACGCTTAAACTTGGTTTTATCCGTCCCTGCCAGGTAGTAGATGTAACCATCATCAAGGGTACGATCACGGCTCTTAAACGCCAGAATACCTGATGCTTGAGCCATAGCTTCAACGATAAGCACACCTGGGAAAACCGGTGTCTCAGGAAAGTGACCCGTAAACTGCGGCTCATTAATTGAGACATTTTTAATGGCGACAATTTTTTTGTTCGGCTCTAACTCAAGCACGCGATCGACCAATAAGAATGGGTAACGGTGCGGTAGCAATCGCCAAATGTCAGTAACTTCCATGATGTGTACTCGTTATATTATTGAATAATGACACCAGCAGCGTCATTAAATGATAGAGGGGATTATATGCCAGATTGACTGACGAAAGTTTGCCTATTTACAGCAATTTGGTGTCGAAAGCTCAAGACTTCTTTTCCAACTTCCTGAGTCGCTTAAGGATTTCATCAAGTTTAGTGAAGCCAACAATACTGCGCTTCCACTGTTTACCGGGCATTAAGCCTGTGCCTGATGAATAACGGCCCTTTTCCTTAATAGACTGGCTAACCAGAGACATGGCCGTGATTTCAACCTGATCTGTAATCTCGATGTTGTCGATAATCCCGACGGCTCCACCAATTAAACAGTAGCTACCAATCTTTGTGCTTCCAGCGATGGCGGTGCAGCCTGATATCGCTGTATTAGCGCCAATCTGGGTGCCATGACCAACTTGTACCTGATTATCCAATTTCACGCCATTACCAATACGGGTGTGATTGAGTGCACCACGGTCGATAGTTGTACCTGCTCCAATCTCAACATCATCACCAATCTGTACACTGTAGACCTGCGGGATTTTTACGAGACTGCCATTGCTGTGGTCAAATTCAAAACCGAAACCGTCTGCGCCAATCACCGCGCCACTATGAATCAGACAGCGCTTGCCAATGGTGACCTCGTGATAAAGGCTGACGTTGGCATTTATCCGGGTACCTTCACCTATTTCAGCATGTTCACCAATATAACAACCCGCACCAATGGTAACCCCCTTATCGAGGCGTACACCGGCTTCAACGGTTGCATTGGGGCCAATGGTGACATCAGAACCAAGCGTTGCCGTATCGCTTACCACAGCAGACTCATGAATTTTAAGATTGGGAATAGGTGTATGGTCGAATAGGCCTGCTATCTTCGCCCAGGCGAGTCGTGGTTGCGATGAGATAAGCATGGGTAAGTTACAGCCTTCAGCGTCTTCTTCACGCAGCACAATAGCGGCAGCGGTCGCATTCGACAGGAGAGGTTTGTAATTACTATTAAACAGGAATGTTAGCTGGCCCGACTGGGCATCAGCCAGACTCGCAATACCATGAATTTCAATGCCAGGATCCCCTCGGAGTTCAAGTCCGAGGGATTTACTTATCTCGCCCAGTGTTGTCGATGAGGTTAAGGCCATCGTCTTGGGATACGAGGTGACTAGTTTTTATCTAATTCGTTTAGCTTCTCTGTCACTTTCCGCGTGATGTTATATACATCACCCGCGTAGAGTGCTGCCTGACGTGGCAGAATCAAGTCATAATCCTCGCTCTTAACCAGAGACTCAATTGCTTTTTGAACCTTGGCATCAACACCTGCAAACAGCTCTTTCTGACGATCTTCGATTTGACGTTGTAGCTTCTGACGAAGATAAACGAAGTCATTATTTTTCGATTCAATTTGTTGCTGTAGACGACGCTTCTCGGCATCGCTCATCACTTCAGCGTCTTTTTGTAGGCGTTCCAGCATCGCTGCTGCGTCAGATTGAATTTGACGAATCTCGTCTTCCTCTGATTTGAACTCTCCCTGGATTTGCTGCAGAAGTCGTTTGGCTTCTTCAGATTGAAGAATGGCGCCCTGGACGTCAACGACTGCAATCTTGACTTCGGCGAAAGCGGATGGGGCACTGATGGCAAGTAATGATAGTGCCAGAATCGCCAGAATTCGTTGTTTGATTTGCACGGATGTTCTCCTCAAGTGCTGGATTTCTATAAGATTTATTATTGTTGATTTTCAAAGCGGGTGATGTTGTCACATCCCCAGCTTCGATTCAATCTCGAACGGATAATGTCGAGCTATTAGCCGAAAATTACCGTTGTTTGAGCACAACAGGTCAAATTAGTTCGTTTATTTTTTTCTCTACAGGGTTTTTCCCAGTTCAAACTGGAAAGTCTCGGTTTCATCACCAGGTTTTTCGTTCAGTGGGACTGACAAACTGAAACTCAGTGGTGCAAACCCGGTAATCCAGGTCATGGCAAAACCTGCCGTATAGCGAAGTTCACCATCATCTATATCGCGGCAAATTGTGCTGATCTGCAAACAGTTCGTGTTAAATACGTTACCGCCGTCAACAAAGAATACGGATTTCATTTGCCGTTGGTCTTCAATAAATGGCAGTGGGAAGATCACTTCCGCGTTAAAGCTAATTGAGACGTTACCACCAATAGGATCAGGCTCACTAAACGCATCAATAGGCGATGGTGTTGAACGAGGACCCAGGGTGTTGTTCTCATAGCCCCGAACTGAGCCAAAGCCACCGGCATAGTAGTTCTTGTAAAATGGATAGGTCTGGGTATCGCCGTATGCATCACCATAGCCAAGCTCCGTTGCCAAACGCAGGGTTAACGCACGGGTTAATGGATAGAAGATCTGACCCTTGTAGCTAAGCCTATAGAACTCAAGTTCACTACCAGGGACAGTCATCTCAAAAGATAGAGATTGTGACTTACCACCCGTCGGCAACAAACCACGGTTCAGTGCTGACATCGAATAGGCTGCTTGAAGGGTAAACAGCTCGAACTTATTACCTTCCCGATTTAGAAACTGCGAAATTTCCTGAGCAGGGAAAACACCCTCTTTAATTTCTGTGTTTTCATAGCCAACACTAAAACTGACCCGTGAAACCTCACTGATCGGATAGCCAAAGTTAATACTGCCGCCAAAGGAGTCAGTAGAGAATCTGGCAATATTACGTTCATCAAAATCACTTTCACGATAGAAGAAAGAATAGCCGCGGCTGACACCATCTACCGTGTAATAAGGATCGAAAAACGAGAAACTGTAAGAGGTCTGGAAATCACTGTGATTGATGCCGACATTAATGCTGTTACCCGTACCGAAAACATTGTTCTCCTGGTAACTTGCACCTAACAGCAGACCTGAGTCCTGTGCATAACCTAGTGTG
>CBDUKY010000018.1:0-16254 GCA_965367925.1 uncultured Pseudomonadales bacterium
TGTCTGGTTTTGCCTTTCCGCTTTCCCTTTCGCCTTACAACTTCTGGATTGCCGGTGTCATGTCGATACTTGGGCTATTGCTAAGTGTCGAGCAGGCTAGTCTCCGCAGGGGCATGCTGCGGTTCTATCTATTTAATGTCGCCATGTTTGTGTTTGGCATTTCCTGGGTTTATGTCTCTATCCACGATCATGGTGGAGCAAGTGAAATGCTAGCTGGTGGCCTGGTTTTGCTTTTCGCTGCCGCCCTCTCACTGATTGGTATGATGCTGGGTTTTGTCTATTTGCGCTGGTTTCGTCTGACATCTCTGGGCAGGATGCTCGGTTTTCCAGCCATCTGGGTGATAAAGGAATGGGTGTTTACCTGGTTTCTAACAGGTTTTCCCTGGTTGTTTATTGGCTATGGTCATCTTGAAACACCCCTGTCAGGGTACGCGCCGATTCTTGGTGTGCTCGGGGTCAGTTTTCTGGTGGTTTTAACTGTAAGCCTTGTTAATGAAGCCCTGAGAACCAGAGGCGCTAGCGCTATTAAGTTGCTAGCGGTGATGCTGAGCCTGTGGGGTGTGGGTTACGGTCTGCAGCAATTGTCCTTCGTCAGCCCCGCGGGCGAGCCCATTACAGTGAGTACTGTACAAGGCAATATCGATCAGAACACCAAGTGGACCCGGGCGATGGTAATACCCATTATCAACACCTATAGGGATCTCACAGAATCCGAGTGGGGCCGAGATCTTATTGTCTGGCCAGAGGCCGCCATTACGCTATTCAAAGGTAGTGCGGAAGATTTGCTCGATGGTCTTGATAGGCGCGGTAAAAAAGACGCCTCAACCCTCGTGCTTGGGATACCGGATCGTGATGCAGGTGCCTATTACAATACAGCAGTCGCCGTCGGCCTTGGAGAAGGACAATATGTAAAACGGCGTCTAGTGCCGTTTGGTGAATACTTACCCCTTGAATCTCTATTACGTGGCCTGATCGATTTTTTTGATCTACCCATGTCGAGAAATCATAGTGGTCCATGGCAGCAACCGCTCTTAACCGCAGCGGGATTGAAGCTGGGTCTGTCTATTTGTTATGAAATTGTTTATCCGAATATCGTCAGGCAAAACGCATCTGTACCGGATGTCTTGATTACCATTAGTAATGACACCTGGTTCGGCCACTCAATTGGACCAAAGCAACATATGCAGATGGCCCAGATGCGGGCCCTGGAAAATGGTCGGTATCTGATTCGTGCGACGAATAACGGCATTTCGGCTATCGTCAATGAAAGAGGCCAGATAGAAGCGCGACTGCCACAGTTTGAGGCTGGCGTTTTGCGTGGTGAGGTACGTCCCATGGAAGGCGTAACACCCTACACGCGCTTTGGCGATCTGCCTATTGTCGGCTTTGCATTTGTGCTTTTGGCGCTCGTACTGGGCTATAACCAGCGATCTGGGCGGATGATCGAGGCAAAATGATACGCATATCACCCACTGCGATGATCAGGTAGAATTGCTGCTTCGTTTTTTTAGTCTCTACGTCGATGCAAGAACAGAAGTACAACCCTCAGTCCTCAGAGCAGGAAGTCCAGCGGTACTGGCAAGAAAACGGCACATTTGAAGTGTCGGAGAATTCAACGCTACCAAAATTCTACTGTCTGGCCATGTTCCCCTATCCTAGCGGTCAACTCCATATGGGGCATGTCAGAACCTATACGCTGGGTGATGTGATTGCCCGCTATCAGCGGTTACAGGGTAAGAATGTTTTGCACCCAATGGGTTGGGATGCTTTTGGTTTACCAGCGGAAAATGCAGCGATTAAGCGCAATATCGCACCGTCAACCTGGACTCGCTCAAATATTGCCTACATGAAGAAACAGTTGCAGAGTCTGGGTTTTTCATTTGACTGGCAGCGAGAGTTTGCTACCTGTGATCCTGAATATTATCGATGGGAGCAATGGTTCTTCACCCAGATGTTTAAGAAGGGGCTTGTTTATAAAAAGGCTGCCTTTGTGAACTGGGATCCAGTAGACCAGACGGTGCTGGCAAACGAGCAGGTGATTGATGGTCGAGGCTGGCGTTCTGATGCGCCAGTTGAACGTCGAGAATTAGCCCAGTGGTTTATCAAAATCACGGACTATGCGGAGGAATTGCTTAGTGGCCTTGAGACGCTCGATGGTTGGCCAGAAAAAATTAAAACCATGCAGCGTAATTGGATTGGTCGATCTGAAGGCGTGGAACTAACGTTTCCGCTCCCAGCATCAGTTCAATCGTTGGGTGATGTTGGTACCGGATTAACAGTTTATACAACCCGGCCAGATACGTTGATGGGAGCCACCTATGTCGCTGTCGCCCCACAGCATCCTATTGCAAAGATAGCAGCCGAGAAGAACCCGGCGTTAGGTGAATTCCTTGAAGCCTGTAATAAGGTCAAGGTCGCAGAAGCAGACATGGCAAAGCTTGAAAAGCTAGGCATGGACACTGGCCTTGTTGCTGAACATCCATTAACTGGTAAGCCGGTACCTATCTGGGTGGCGAACTTCGTATTAATGGAATATGGCTCAGGGGCGGTTATGTCAGTACCTGCACATGACTATCGTGATTACGAGTTTGCGAAAAAATATGGCCTTGAAATCGTACAGGTTGTCGCGCCGGCGGAGGGCAGTGATGAAGTGTGCGACATTTCTGACAACGCCTATGTTTCAAAACAAGGCGTGTTGATAAATTCTGGTGAATTCGATGGTATGGATTTCGCCACCAGCTTCAATGCCATTGCAAAGGCCCTTGCTGATAAAAAGCTGGGTGAAAAGCAAGTTAACTATCGACTCAGAGACTGGGGTGTTTCAAGACAGCGCTATTGGGGTTGTCCAATTCCTATCATTAACTGTGATAGCTGTGGTGCTGTTGCTGTACCCGAATCAGATTTGCCAGTCTTGTTGCCGACCGAGGTTGAGTTTGATGGCGTTGGTTCTCCATTGAAGAAAATGACTGATTGGATCGAAACCACCTGCCCAGAGTGCGGCGCGGCTGCCTCTCGGGAAACCGATACCTTTGATACTTTCATGGAATCTTCCTGGTACTACGCGCGCTTTGCCTCTAGTCATCATGAGGAGAGCATGTTGGATGAGAGAGCAAAATACTGGGGTTCTGTAGACCACTATGTTGGTGGTGAAGAACATGCGATCTTGCATCTATTGTATGCGCGTTTTTTCCATAAGGTGATGCGCGATGAGGGTATGGTTGAATCTGATGAACCGTTTAAAAATCTGCTTGCCCTTGGCATGGTGCTAAAAGATGGTGTCAAAATGTCGAAATCAGCAGGTGATGCAGGTGACCCACAACACCTACTTGATACCTATGGTGCTGATGCTGTGCGTATGGCGATGATGTTCGCGGCGCCTCCTGAACAGTCATTTGAATGGTCAGAACACGGCGTTGAATCGGCTAATCGTTGGCTGCGGACCAAATTGTGGCAAACAACCTTGCAACATGTTGAGCGAGGTGATGTTAGTGAACTTGATGTGTCGAATCTAACAGATGAACAAAGGGAGATACGTCGCCTGGTGCATGAAACCATAGCCAAGGCAAGTGATGACTATGGTAGGCGGTTAAGCTTTAACACTGTTGTTTCATCTGTCATGTCACTGATGAATCAGTTATCCAAATTTGAGGATGTCTCTGATCAGGGGCGAGCTGTTGTTGATGAAGCACTGCGCGCGGTGGTTATTATTATGGCACCTATCACACCACACATTTGTCACGAACTCTGGGAAAAACTAACCGGTGAGCCCATTGAATCATCCCAGTGGCCAGTTGTTGATGAGTCTGCTCTTGAGAAATCTGTCATTGATATGGTGGTTCAGGTTAACGGTAAATTACGTGGTAAGTTTGAAGTAACCGCAGAAGCGACCAGAGATGAGATCGAGGCAATTGCCAGACAAGTTGAAAATGTTGAAAAGTTTCTGGAAGGAAAAACAATGCGGAAAGTAATTGTTGTGCCGAACAAACTTGTAAACTTTGTGGTGTCCTAAATGTATAAATCATCTGCTCTAGTCCTATTGCTGAGTTTACTTTTGGCTTCCTGTGGATTTCAGTTGCGCGGTACGGGCGATTTTAATTTGGACGTGGCAAGCGTTGCGGTATCGGCGGCTAACAGTCAGAGTGAATTGGCCGATGAGGTTGAATCCATTCTTAAGAGTCTCTCAGTGCCGTTACTTGGTGCAACTGAGGCGCAGTACATAGTGCGTCTTGAAGATGAATCCACGACTCGCCGTGCGGTGGCAACCTCAGGAGACATCACGGTTTCAGAGTATGAGTTACGGGTTTCCGTTGTTGCTGAGATTGTCGATCAGGCTGGCGATGTGCTCGTACCTTCCACGCGTCTGTTCACAGAACGGATCTACAGCTTCGATAGAAATAACTATGTAGGTAACGCAGAAGAGGAAGCTCTGTTGACGTCAGAGATGCGGCGAGACCTTGCGAGCCAACTTATCCGTCGTTTCAGCGCGAGACTGAGAGGCAAGTCAAACGCAACCTGAGCGCTGGGGCCTTAAATGAAGGTTTATCCTGAGAAACTTGCAGCAACCGTCAAAGCCAGGCCGGCCGCTTTCTATATGGTCAGCGGCGATGAAACGCTGCTCATTCAGGAATCCTGCGAAGTGATTCGGCTTGGTCTAAAGCAGCATGGGTTTGACGAGCGCGAGCTTTTTCATGCGGATGCCAAATTTGATTGGCAGGAAGTATTGTACAGCGCAAACAGTATGAGTCTGTTTGCAGAGCAAAAGCTCATTGAAGTTCGTATAGCCAGTGGCCGTCCCAGTGATGCCGGTGTGAAAGCGTTACAAACATTTCTTGCTGAGCCTCAAGAAGGCACTAGCCTGTTACTTGTCTTGCCTCGCCTCGATAAGAAATCTCAATCGACAAAATGGTTCAAATCTCTCGAATCAGCCAGCGTATTCGTCCAGGTCTGGCCAATCGAAAAGAAGGATCTGCCCCGCTGGATAGGTCAAAGGCTACGGCAAGCACAGCTTAAAGCCAGTCCGGAGGCGATTGAGATCCTTATTGATCGCGTTGAAGGCAATTTGTTGGCAGCGGTTCAAGAGATCGAGCGACTAAAACTGCTCAGTAGTGATGGTACTGTAGATGCCAATCTAGTCATTGAGAGTGTCTCGGATAATGCCCGCTTTGATGTGTTTGGCCTGATTGATGTGGCATTGAGTCAAGATGCAAAGCAGGCAGTACGCATGTTTCAAGGGCTTAAAGCTGAAGGTGTAGAGATCAGCTTTATATTAAACATGCTCGCAAGAGAACTTCGCAGTCTTGTTAAAATTGCTGAATCCGTTGCTGCTGGCCAAAGCCAGGCATCTGCCTTTGGTACTGCGAGAGTCTGGTCCAATCGAAAGGGTCTGGTTTCCCAGTGTTTAAAGCGTCATTCGCTGGCTAAACTTAGTCGATATTTGCGTCGCGTCGCAGAAGCAGACAAGCAATTCAAGGGAATGGCAGTTGGCAACCCGTGGATCGAGCTTGAGCAGGTTGTTTTCAATCTCGCTGGCGGCAGCAGATAAGCTAGTTCACTTTCGTATTTGCTTCCTGGCCTCGTTCGACTAATTTTAGCTGCTTACCATCAGTTTCCAGAACTGTCATTGAGCCATTGTCCGGGCTAAACAGCAGGACACGATCATCCTTCTCGGCGATTCCGACCGCGGCATTAATCGCGACATAGTGGGAAAAAATTACCGTGTCCTCGTTAATACCGACAAGACATTCCTCAATGGTTGCACGCCATGCCTGTAGAGCATCGGATTGTTCTGACCAGCGCCCTTGCATTACATTTCGAAGCCAGGCGCCGCGTTCTTCAAGAGATAGGCCAGGTGAGGGAATTTCTGCCACACGAGGCTCGATTTCTAGTGTTTGGCCCGTTTGTTCAAGCAGCGGCTGTGCAGTTTCTCTGGCTCGTTTTAGTGGGCTTGAGAGAATTTTTAATGGCAGGAACGCTTGCAGTTTTTCACAAGCCGCGACTGCCTGGCTGCGACCCAGGTCGTCAAGACCGGGGTCAATATCATCAGTGAAAGAGGCTGCTGCTTTGCCGTGTCTGATTAAATAGATTCGATGCATTACTGACTCCAAACATGAGGCATAAATTGTATCATTGCTGTCACGCTGGCTAGATGGCAATTTGCATTTAATACCGCTATTCTTTGCCATCCCACGTCCCGGTGCTAACCCAGTATCCTGTTGACACTTATGCCGTATGGCGGAGATTGTGCTGAATTCGACGTGGTTTTTTGGGTCTTAAATTGGTTATAGAAAGGCAGTAGTGAAGATGAGTCAGCAAGGCAATGCGTTAGAGGGCACGGGGATACCTGATACAGAAATCGATGTCAGGGAAGTGTTTGGGCTAGATGTGGATCTTAAGGTACCTGCGTTTTCGGAGCGGTCAGAGCATGTGCCCGCCATTGATGACAGCTATCTGTTCAACCATGAAACGACCATGGCGATTCTAGCCGGGTTTGCACACAACCGACGGGTAATGGTTCAGGGTTATCACGGTACTGGTAAGTCTACCCACATTGAGCAGGTTGCCGCGCGGCTGAACTGGCCTTGTATTCGAATTAATCTTGATAGCCATGTAAGCCGAATGGACCTTGTGGGTAAAGATGCCATTGTTTTAAAGGACGGCAAACAAATTACAGAATTTAAGGAAGGCCTTTTGCCATGGGCGCTACAGCGTGCCTGTGCACTAGTGTTTGATGAGTATGACGCTGGCCGACCAGATGTGATGTTTGTTATTCAGCGAGTACTCGAAGTTGAAGGTAAATTAACCCTGCTTGACCAGAGTAAGGTTATCAGCCCACATTCCTCGTTCCGCATGTTTGCGACAACGAATACGATTGGTCTTGGTGATCCATCAGGTTTGTATCACGGTACACAGCAGATCAATCAGGGTCAGATGGATCGCTGGAATATTGTTTCAACCCTGAACTATCTTGATCATGAAAGTGAAACAGATATTGTTGCTGCGAAAATTCCAGAGTTGGATCGAAAGACCCTCGCAAATATGGTGTCAGTGGCCTCGCTGACGCGACAGGGATTTATCAATGGTGACATTTCTATTGTCATGTCTCCACGGACAGTGATTATGTGGGCCGAGAATGCCCGGATTTTCAATGATTTTGGTTTCGCTTTTCGTCTCACCTTCTTAAACAAATGCGATGAGACCGAGCGCCCAATCGTTGCTGAGTATTATCAGCGGTGTATGGGTGGTGAATTGCCAGAATCTAGTTCAAACGTCGTGCTTGCATAAAGGTTCCAACCACACGTTGGTTGGAGGGTTACCATGTCAGATATAGAAGACTCTACAGAAGTTTTTAAGCAGGCCGTTACCTCAACCATGAGAGCAATCTCTGGCAATGAGGAATTGAACGTGAGCTTTGGGCGAGGCAAAGCCTATATTCAAGGCAATCGAGCCAGGGTGCCATTGCCGGAAGAAGGTCTTAGTCAGGAACAACTTGCAGCATTGCGGGGCACGTCCGATCGCTTTGCATTGCGAGCAAGATTTCATGATGACGGTGTTCATCAGCGAGGACGACCTGATACGGGTATCGCCCAGGATCTTTACGATTGCGTTGAAGAGGCAAGAGTCGCGTCTATTGGTTCATATCTAATGCGTGGGGTGCAGGATAATCTTAATGCACAACTCGAAGTCGACTGTAAAAATCACGGATACGAGAAAATCACTCACCAATCTGAAGCACCACTAGGTGAAGCAGTTGGTTTCCTGATCCGTGAAAAGCTGGGTATTCCATTGCCAGAAACAGCGGCGCAAGTTTTAGGCTTCTGGCGAGAACACATCAACGAAAGTATCGGTGATCATCTGGATGGTTTAGAAGATGTCATGTTTGACCAGCAGGAGTTTTTGAAAATATCTCGTCAGCTGATTTCTGATCTTGGCCTGGCCGAAGACTGGGGTGAGGAAAACGCCGACGGAGAAGCCGACGAGGCAGAAGAGCAAGAACAAGAAATGGAGCCTGAGGCTGGTGATGAATCTTCGGATCAGGACGCCGGCAGCGATGGTGAGATGTCAGATGCTATCGAAGGTGAAGTACCAGCAGATATGGAAGCCATGGATATGGCTGATGCAGAAGGCGATCAGGATGAAGCCGGTGGGCCACCTGATATGGCTGTTGACCCTGCCTGGGCAAGGCCGAAAGAATCTGAGTACAAACCATTTACGACCCGGTTTGATGAAATCGTGGTAGCTGACGAGCTATGTGAACCGGCGGAACTCGACCGACTACGTGGCGTACTTGATAAGCATCTGCAAAACTCTCAGGTCATCATTAGCAAGCTGGCAAATCGATTGCAGCGTAAGCTGATGGCACAACAAAACAGAACCTGGGAATTTGATTTAGAAGAGGGTCAATTAGATACCTCAAGATTGCCTAGTATTATTATGGATCCCTTTTCACCACTTGCCTTCAAGCAGGAAAAGGACACCAAATTTAGAGATACAGTCGTCTCTCTTCTGATCGATAGCTCTGGTTCTATGCGAGGTCGTTCCATCACGATTGCGGCCATGTGTGCAGATATCCTTGGCCGCACACTAGAACGTTGCGCAGTGAAGGTTGAGATTCTCGGCTTCACCACGAGAGCATGGCGAGGTGGTCAATCGAGAGAGCTATGGTTGCAGCAAGGCAAGCCACCCCAGCCCGGAAGGCTCAATGATCTGAGGCATATTCTTTATAAAGCAGCAGACATGCCCTGGCGTCGTGCGAGACGCAATCTTGGATTGATGATGCGCGAGGAGTTGTTGAAAGAGAATATCGATGGTGAAGCCTTGTTGTGGGCACATAACCGGATTGTCGGTCGGCCTGAGGACAGGAAAATATTGATGGTCATCTCCGATGGTTTGCCCGTTGATAACAGCACCCTATTAGTTAATCCCAGTAACTATCTGGAACAACATCTCAAGTACGCGATTGATAAGATCGAAAACTGGTCACCGGTGGAGCTAGTAGCCATTGGTATTGGCCATGATGTTACTCACCACTATCGACGCGCTGTCACGATTACTGATGCAGAACAGCTTGGGGATGCGATGACCGAGCAGTTGGTAGATCTGTTTGACGAAGAATCGAACCGGAATTTAAAACCGGTTCGCGCCGAAGAAATCTCTTAAATGCATCGGAAAAAGATTCTTGCTTTATTCGATCAATATCAGCAACGATTTCCAGCGGAGTTAGATGCCGTTCAAGAGATTCGCAATTTTGTTCAACAACATGATGACTGTTTTTCTCGTGAGCAACTAAAGGGTCATGTCACAGGCTCTGCATGGCTGTTAGATGCGAGCGGAAATCAGGCGCTACTAACCCATCATAAGAAGCTCAACATCTGGGTTCAGTTAGGTGGACACGCTGATGGAGATAGCAATATTGAGCGGGTTGCCATGCGAGAGGCAGAGGAAGAGTCTGGGATATCTGGTATTAGCCTGTTATCAGATGAGATTTTTGATATTGATATTCATCTAATCCCAGCGCGGAAATCTGAGCCAGCACACTTTCATTATGACTGTCGCTTTCTGCTTCAAGCGAACTCATCAAACTATCAAGTTAGCGATGAATCCCATGATTTGCGTTGGATTCCTTTAGGTGAAATGACGCAGTACACAGAGGAAGAGTCTGTCCTTCGTATGGTGCGTAAAACACCATCCTTTTTGTCCCGCGACTAGCTAAACAGATGGCAGGCAACGCTGTGATTATCAGAGACAAACGTAACTTTTGGTGTCTCTGTCTTACAGTGTGCTAGCGCCTTAGGGCATCTGTCGGCGAATCGACAACCAGATGTGACATTGACTGGGGATGTGAGTTCTCCCTTGATTGGCACGTAAGCTCGACTTCTTTCCAGATCAGGGTCCGGTTCAGGGTTTGATTCAATTAATAGCTGGGTATAAGGATGTTGTGGATTGAAGAACACTTCATCAGATGGACCATTCTCAACCAGCGTGCCGAGATACATTACTGCCATTCTATCGGACACATATCTCACCATGGATAAGTCGTGAGCAATAAAAAGTAAGGTAAGTCCAAGAGACTTTTTTAGCTCATCGAGCAGGTTTACAACCTGGGCCTGAACAGAAACGTCGAGGGCGGAGATTGGTTCATCACAAACGACAAATTTCGGCTTGATTATCATTGCCCTTGCGATACCTATTCGCTGTCTTTGGCCACCGGAAAACTCGTGTGGATAACGTGACATATGGTCCGCATTTAGACCTACCTGGGTTAGCCAGAGAGCAACCTGTTCCTTTATCTGGGTGTTGCTGTGTTCCCCTTGGATATGAAGTCCTTCACCAACGATATCGAGCACTGTCATACGAGGATTAAGAGATGAGTAAGGGTCCTGAAAAATCATCTGAAGCTCTTTGGAATACTTCAAATGATCCTGTGGAGTAAACCTGGCTGGTAGTTGTGCGCCGTCATAAATCACCTCACCACCTGTGCGGTCAAGTAGTCCAATCAGAGTCTTACCGAAGGTCGACTTGCCAGAACCGCTTTCTCCCACTAGCCCGACAATTTCATTTTGTTGTATCTCAAGTGAGATGCCATCTACCGCATGTAAGGTCTGTTTGGCACCTATTTTAAAGTGCTTTTTCAGTGAGTTCGTCTTAACTAGCATTGGAAGCTCCTGCCTGGTAGAGGGCGTCTACGGCTGGTGCCTTGTCATGATGGAGCCAACATTTCGCGAGATGATTCGAATCCCGGCTAATCACAGTCAACTCAGGGCTGCGTTCGCAAACCTTCATGGCATGAGGGCAGCGGGCAAAATAGCCGCAACCAGTTGGTGGTGAAAATAGATCAGGTGGGCTACCGTCAATTGGCGTTAGTTTCTTGTCTTTATGTTTTTTGTTTGAGGGCATCGCCTCTTTTAATCCCAGAGTGTATGGGTGCGAGGAACGATAAAAAATATCATCCACTGAACCTGTTTCTACAATTTGACCGGCATACATAACGGCTACACGATCTGCCATCTTGGCAACTACCGCGAGATCATGCGTAATCAAAATGATCGACATGTTCTCTTTTTCTTGAAGCTCTCGCATCAGCTCCAAAATCTGCGCTTGTATGGTCACGTCCAGAGCAGTTGTTGGCTCGTCAGCAATGAGAATCTTCGGGTTACATGCAAGTGCCTGGGCAATCATCGCCCGCTGTAACATACCGCCTGAGAATTCAAAGGGATATTGTCTGGCTCGCTTTGCAGCCTCTGGGATGTGAGTCTTTTCTAACAGGTCAATAGCCCGTTTTGCAGCCTCTGCTTTAGAGACGTTTCTGTGGACCATCAGCGTTTCTGAAATCTGGTCACCGATGGTCATGGTTGGATTCAGAGAGGTCATTGGGTCCTGAAAAATCATACCGATTTCAACACCACGAAACTTGTTTGCTTCTCTGGCGGGTAAGCCAAGAATATTTTTGCCGTTAAGCTTTGCTGTGCCACCGGTTATCTTTCCGGGCGGCATTGGAATAATACCCATAATGGATTGCACGGTGACGGATTTACCACATCCGGATTCACCGACGATTGCCAGGGTTTCACCGTGAGAGACGGAAAAATCTACACCCCGGACAGCTTTAACATTGCCGCCATAGGTAGCAAATTCAACAGCGAGATTTTCGACTTCAAGAATGGGTTGGCTCATTCTCTTGACCTCATTCTTGAGTCCAGAGCTTCTGTAAGCCCATCCCCAAGCAGATTGAATGCAAGTACAGTAATGCTGATAAACAAAGCAGGGAAGATTAGTTCATGTGGGTGACTAAGCATCGTTTTTACACCTTCATTACACATGGAACCCCATGACGGTGTTGGCGGTGCAACGCCCATCCCAATAAAGGATAGAAATGCCTCGGTAAAGATCGCCGCCGGTACGGCGAAGGTGAGCGTTACCAGGATTACACCCATGGTATTTGGCACGATATGGCGAATTATCAAATAGTGATTCTTTGCGCCAAGCAATCTTGCTGCCTCGATAAAGCCTTGTTCGCGAATTTGTAGAACCTGGCCCCGGACCAATCGCGCAGTTGCTGGCCAGCCAAGTAACACGAGTGCAATGAGCATCGGTATGACCCCGCTTTCGCCTGGGCCTATACCAAAAGCGATCTTAAAGAGGATCATAAATAGTAAAAAGGGCAAGGCGACGACAAAGTCCGCGAAGCGCATCAGAAATTGATCAAGCTTGCCACCAACGTATCCAGCAAACCCTCCATAAACAATACCAAACATAACGAAGAACAATGGCGCCACAATACCAATAAACAGCGAGACTCTTGCGCCCTCCATCAATCTTGCGAGCATGTCACGGCCAAGATAATCAGTACCTAAAGGGTGGAATTCGAGGCGCAATTCACTGTTGATCTCAGGTATCTCGTCGTCATCAATAAGGCCGCGCTGACGGGCTTCATCTTCTGTGATAACAAATTGAGGTGTTACTTCAATTGTGTTGTAGCTATAAGACTCATCAAAACCGTCAGTAGAAATAATTGAATAGTAGTAGGTTCTCGCTTCAAGGTTAAGTCTGTCCTCATAGCTCACTTCGTTGCCGCCCAGAGTAGAGCCTAATGGTAGGCCTAAATCATTGATGCTCTCTGGTTGGCGTTGGTTACGATAAATATTGTATCCACCTGCGCCTTCTACAGGTTCCCAGACAAGTCGGACTTGTTGGGTTGTTGGCGCCTCGAAGGTACGGATGTTCTGTGGTGGGGGGATGTCCTCAAGATATTCTTCTGGTTCCGCTGGAAAGTCTTCCAGAATGACGCCTTCCCATCGCTGATAGGCTGGTACAAATAGCGCTGTCTTTGGAAACGCAGGTGCTTGTGAAACCTGATTAAGATCCTGCAGTGAAGGGTCAACCTGCCAGAGTACGGGTCCTAACAGGGTAAAGAAGGCAAGACCTATAACGATATACAGGGAAATGATAGCCCGGGTGTTCTTTTTTAGCCTTATCCAGGCATCTTGCCAGTAGGACAGAGACGGTCTTGATATTTGTTCTGCATGTACCGTTGAAGATGCTGGTTCAAAATCACTGGGCTGTAGTGCAAGCGGATCAGTCATTATTTTAACCTCACCCTTGGATCTACAAAGCCATACAAAATATCAACGATAATGACCATAAAGACAAGAAAGGCCCCGTAGAAAACTGTTGTGCCCATAATAACGGTGTAGTCGAGTTGTTGTACGGCCTGGACAAAGTATCGCCCAAGCCCGGGGATTGCGAAGACGAGTTCGACAACAAAGCCACCGGTTGTGATTGCCGCGATTTGCGGTCCCAATACAGTGATAACCGGCAAGATAGCGTTTCTTAGTTGATGACGGAAGAATATCCTAACTGGTGAGAGCCCCTTGGCCCTGGCGGTTTTAATATAGTCCTCGTTTACCACTTCTAACATGGATGAGCGCATCAGACGGGTTAATAGCGCCATGGTACCGAGGCCGAGAACTAATGACGGCATGATCATGTGTGAAACGGTGCCCCAACCCGCGACAGGGATGACGCTCTGCCCAAGTAGGCTATTGATATTCACTAATAACAGTTGCCCAAGTGCCGCAAACACAAAACTCGGCACTGATATACCAAGGATAACGAGAAACATAATGATAATGTCAGGTAATCGATTTCGATAAAGCGCCGTTAGCGCACCCCAGAGGATACCGCCTACTGCCGCGAAGAAGATTGCTAACAAGCCAAGGGTAGCAGAGACCGGGAAATGGTCGCGGATAATGTCATTTACTTGACGATTTTGCTGGGTAAAAGAAATACCAAAGTCACCCTGCAGCATGTTCCGCAGAAAAATCACATACTGCTCTGTAACTGGTTTGTCTAAACCGTATTTGCGTTCCAGGTTTTGGCGGATTTCGGCGGACACTGCCTTGTCGTTCATGAGGGGGTCGCCGGGAACCTGATGCATGGCGATGAAGGTCGCCGTTGCAATAAACCAGACCGTTATCACGCCAGCTAACAGTCGCTTTATCGTATACATCAGCATTCTTATGAAAGCCCCTTTATTCTTTTTACACGCAATTGGTGGGGAGTCTACATCGAAATAGCGGCGATTACTTCACTACCCTTGCATAAGTGTAGTCAGGGTCAGCGCCAACAACCCGGCGCACCACACCGCGTATTTTTGGGTGCATCAAATAGATGACGCCTTGCTCGTATTGTGGCAGCACAACAGCGTCTTCGAAAAGTATTTCTTGAATTCTTGCCATGGCATTCATACGAACCTCAGGGTCAAGGCTATTCATCGCCGTTCTGATGAGTTGGTCGTATTCTGGATTGCTGTATCTGCCGCGATTGTTGAGGTTCCAGGAAGTGAACAGATCGCCGAAGGTCATGATGTCATCGAAATCTGGTCCCCAGCCGGCGGCAACCAGATCGAATTCGCCAGAAGTCATTTTTGCCAGTCGTTGCTTGAAGGTCTGGACATCAATTCGAATATCAATATCTAGCTTGGCCTTAAGCAATCCTTGCATATATTCGGCTTGCTTGGTTGCAGTTGGACTATTCCCGACGAGCAATACAAGGGGTGGAATCTTATCAACCTTAAGTTCGGCTTTGGCTTTGTCTAAGAACTCTCTGGCCTTTTCGATATTGACTTCAGATACCGGCGCAGGATACTCCTGGCGGAACTTGCCGTTGACACCGTGTAACCAGACCGGAAATAAACTTCTGCCAGGTAAGTTACCCGGGGTTGCCAGTACCTTGTTAACGAACTCGTCAGGATCAAAAGCATGTTGGATTGCACGGCGCAGGTTTAAGTTGCCCGTGACGCGGCCTGGACGATGATTGTACTCAACAAAATAAACAGAGCCTGTTGAAAAGCTGCGAATACGGATTCGTTGGGTCAAGGCATCCTTATAGGTTTCTCCATCGAGGCGGGTATGGACAATCTTGCCATCCAGGAACAAGTTTAAACGCGCACGGGTGTCCTCAGTAATATAGTCAGCGTTAATTTCGTTGAGGATAATCTTGTCTTTGTCCCAGTAGGTCTGGTTTTTAACCATCTTTAATGACGCGGAATGCTTCCATTCCACGAGCCGAAAAGGACCGTTATAGAGCAGGTCATCTGCATCGGCAGCATACTGGTCACCTTTGATTTCGAAAAAATCTCTGCGGACTGGGAAATAGGTGCTAAAGGCAGCCAGTTTTAGGAAATAGCTGATGGGGCGCTCAAATTCGAGCTTAAGTGTGTAGTCGTCAACGGCCTGTACACCTAGCGCGGTTGGTGGCAGTTCACCAGCACTGACTTTTTCCCCATTCTTTATCGGATAGAGGATGAAAGCGTATTCCGAGGCGGTCTTTGGATCGAGAGCATTTTGCCAGGCAAACACAAAATCATCTGCCGTGACCGGCTTACCATCACTCCAGACAGCGTTTTTACGGAGCCAGAAGGTGGCACCTTTTCCATCTAGCTCCCATCTTTCTGCGACGCCGGGGATAATATTGCCGCGTCGGTCGTACCGTACGAGGCCTTCCATTACATGAGGGAGGATCGTTAAGCTCACCTGGTCAGTGGCTTTCATACTATTTAGCTGAGGTGGTTCCTGACTCAGAGCGATAGTGATTGCTTGCTTTTCAAAATTGACAGAGGTGGTTTCGAATTCTGCAAATGCAGAGCAACCGATGAAGATCAGGGCCAGAGAAAGTACGAAGCGCATTAAGATAGATTCCGTGATTCTTTGAGGCACGGATTGTAGCACGGTGGGATTACCTGCCAATCAGCGCTGCGGCAGGCTGATAGCCTGGCAGGACGCCCGCACAATCGGGGATTTAAATGACCTCTGGTTATAAATGTTGAGATTTTAAGAACGGGACCGTAGTTCTTAAAATAAATATTAGCTTATGAGGCTATTTACCTTGTTTTTTTTCACTTTTCTTCACTTTTGTAGTTCGCAGAGGATAAATATCAGGTAAACTCCGCCGAGTAAAAGAAAGACAATGAAATTGAACTAGCTCGAGATATCGCAAGATTGATCCTGCTAGCGGTTTGACTGCGTTCTCTGGAGGGGATCCATCATAGATGGAATTGACCTGAGTCGTAACAAGCCGGGCATGAGATCGTCCTCGGACGTCTAAGCACTCATGTTTTTGGTGTCATTTTTAATCAACTTCCATTCACTTGGGGAAATATTAATGTTTAATCTAAGCAAAAAGGCCTCTAACTGGTCGTTGGCGTTCGCGCTGGCTGCTGGTGTCGGAGCGACTGGTAATGCATTACCAGTACTCGCG
>CBDUKY010000019.1:0-15824 GCA_965367925.1 uncultured Pseudomonadales bacterium
AGCCAATTTAGCGGCCTTTGCCTCGCCAAGGCTGGCTTTCGCCCGCTGCAATGCCACCCGGTACTGGGCGTCATCTAGTTGGTAGAGCTGCTGCCCTGCTTCAACCGTCGCGCCTTCTTCAAATAGCCGCTTCAATATAATGCCCGTGACTTGCGGTCTTACCTGAGCAATCCGGTATGCGGATGTTCGGCCAGGAAATTCACGACTGTAAGGCACATCCTGTTGCTGAATGGTAACCACAGTTACCGCATTTGCGCGTGGGGCCTTACCTGCTGCTGCATTCTCTGCATCAGCGGGGAAAAAGAAAATGATTGCTACAAGCAGCGCAGCAACAAGGGCAGGGATAACATAACGAACCTGGTTCACGAGAAGACTTTACCTAAAACATAAATATATCGAGGAGGACGCGAATTCTATTACATACATTCTCGTATGTATATATAATAGCGCGCCATGGCTAGAAAAACTAAAGCAGAAGCAGCCGAAACCCGCCGCCAGATAATGCTAGCGGCTATTGACGCGTTTTATGAGCATGGCTTCTCCAAAACCAGTCTCGATGAGATTGCTAAACGTGCGTCTGTTACTCGGGGCGCTGTGTACTGGCATTTCAAAAATAAGATCGATATCTTCGAGGCCCTCTATGATGAGCTTCATGAATCCCTGACCGATAGTATTATTGCCAATCTGGACGAGCTAGATGCGGTTGATAACGTAAGTTCAGACCCACTACAGCAGCTTGAGCAGCTATGTACTGAACTGCTCATGGATGTGCATCAGAATCCCAAGAAGCACAGCATCCTCACACTGCTGTTCTTAAAATGTGAGTACTCCGGGGAAATGGAAGTATTTCTAGAAAGGCAAGCCAGGGGCAAACTTAAAAATATCGAACTGTTTACCCACTACTTTGATCGCGCTATTACTGAAGGACAGCTCACTGTTACCTGCAATGCGAGGACTTTAAGCATTGCCCTCTCCTGCTACCTGACAGGAATTGTCTATGAGGTATTGAGGAACAAAGACCTACTGGATTTGCGCACCAGTGCTGCTGACCTGATGCACCAATTCTTTATCGGCTTTGTTCCTCGCGAGACTGACTTAAGCTAATTCGCTTTCTGCAAATTCCTTGATTAACTTGTAGTTCGCTTTACCGTTAGGCGCGCGCTCAAGGGATGGTCTTGCAAGAATATGCTTCGGAATCTTGTAGGCTGCGAGATGCTGTCGAGAAAAGTCACGAAGCTCATTAACTTCAAGCTCAAAGCCCGGATGCAATTCCACAACTGCTGTAATGGCCTGCCCCCATTTTTCGTCAGCAATACCAACAACCAGACAATCAGCAACACTTGGATGATGCTTCATTGCCTCTTCTACTTCTTCAGGATAAACCTTCTCCCCTGCCGTATTAATGCAGTTGCTGCCCCGACCAAGCAGGGTCAGGCTACCATCCTCTTCCACACGAACATAATCGCCTGGAATTGAATAGCGAACACCATTGATCACCTTAAAGGTCTTGTCAGTCTTTTCCTGATCTTTGTAGTAGCCATCAGGCAGGAATCCGGATACCGCAACCATGCCGCTCTCACCAGAACCAGGTTTCACCTCAACACCATCTTCTGTAAAGACTTTACATGAAGGTCCAAGGGTAAACTTAGCGACTTCAATGGTTTGATCTTTGGTCATAATTGATGAACCAAGACCAATTGCCTCGGATGAAGAAAATCCATCGGCTAGCAGCAAGTTTTCGTTATGGCGTAACAAGCCGGCTTTAACATCTTTCGTCCACATAACCCCACTGGATGTCATGGCCATGACAGATGAGATGTCATATTTACCAGGGTTCGCGTCAAGTGCTTCTACTAGTGGGCGCGCGAAAGCATCACCAACAATAGTGACGGTTGTGACCTTATGTTTGTCGATAGCCTCAAGCGCAAGCTCCGCTTCAAAGCTCCTTGAAGGCAAGGTGATACAGGTACCGCCACCAGCTATCGCCCCTACCGCTGAGAGCAAACCTGTACCATGCATTAAAGGTGGTAAGGGCAAACTGACATTCGGCATTGGATTGTTAGCAACCCGCTGCACGAGTTCTGGCATGCTTTCACAAGGTGGTACGCCTAGCCTTGCATTACCACCAGCACCTAACACATTAAATAACGCATCATGGCTCCACATAACACCTTTTGGCATACCTGTGGTTCCACCTGTATATATAAAGAATTGGTCAGTAGGTTCACGAGACATATCAACATTGTTAGCATCGCCCTGGGTGACATAATCCTCATAGGAAATCGTATCCGCTAGCGCAGGATGACCATCATCAACACAGATCCATTGTTTAACCTTTGGTAGCTGAGGTCTGATTGCTTCTACTTGAGATGAAAACTCTGCTGCGAATACACAGACGGTGGCATCCGAGTTATCAAACAAGTACAGCAGCTCATTTTCAATGTAGCGGTAGTTAACATTTACGTGGGTTAAGCGTGCTTTGAATGCTGCCGCCAGTCCTTCAACATACTCGGGGCGGTTACGTGCATAGAATGCTATCTTGTCACCAGGGGCCGCGCCGTTGGCCAACATATTGTTAGCAAGGCGGTTAGTTCGGGTGATAAAGTCAGACCAATTAATGACTTTTTCACCGTGGATGAGTGCTGGACGATCTCCTGGTACCACTTCTGCAATAGCATCAAGCACATCCCCATAATTCCAGGCCTGTGACATAGTTTTTCCCTCTTAGATTCAACGATTGGTATATTACTAGGGCGTTGAATATAACAATATTTGATAGGAAGTGAGTACTTTCTGGACAGAGATTTATCTGAAGCGGCAATTTTTGTTGCTAATTCTCAAACCCAAGGCGCACGTCACCACCCGCAAGCTTGCCTCTTTCCACGACATATCCGATCACTGCAGCAGACTCATAGCCAGCCACTTTTAGCGCCTCAATCACTGCCTCTGCCTTGTCTTTTGGTACTGCAGCAACAAGTCCGCCTGCAGTCTGAGGATCGAAAAGTAGCTCAATAGCCTGGTGACCGAATGCCTGGGCCTCCGGGCAAGCGACCTTATTACTTTCATGGAGCGTACTGCGGATACCCTGGCGTAATAAGGGTAGCGCCCCTGCCATGGTCGGTATTGTATTCATAGAAAGTACCGCTGAGGCTTTTGAGGCTCGCAACATTTCAAGCAGATGCCCGGCAAGTCCAAAGCCTGTCACATCGGTACAAGCCCGGACACCATATTTTAAGAACACTTCACTGGCAGTTCGATTTGATTGCTTCATGTGTGCCAGCGCAGCGCTAACCCACTGACCGCGAGCCTTGTATTGCATATCGGCCGCAAAGATCACACCGGAGCCAAGGGGTTTCGTCAGTACCAGTTGATCACCAACCTGTAACCCTTGCTTACTCATCAAGGACTGCTTCGCCACCACCCCATTGACGGCAAAGCCGAGGGATAATTCAGCCCCTTCTGTTGTATGACCACCGACTAGTTGAACCCCGGCCGCTGATAGCGCAACTTGTGTCCCGGCGATAAGCTGTTCAAGCATGTTGCGAGTTTTTGAAGCTGTGGCATAGGGTATCGTCATCAATGCCAGGGCGGTTTTTGGCGTACCTCCCATGGCATATATATCGCTCAGCGCATGCTCAACAGCAATCTGGGCAAACTCATAGGGATCAGCAAGAAATGCTTTGAAGGCATCTACACTATGTAGCATCAGCATTTCAGCTGGTGGTTCATAGACAGCGGCATCGTCAAGTTGCTGATGCCCAACCCCACTTTCTCTCAATACTTCTGAGAGGATCTGGGCACTAACCTTAGACCCACAGCCACCACAGCGCATTTGATCATCAAAACCAGATTGAAGACCGGTGAGCCTCGGTTTACTCATGTCAGGCAGATGCCGAAAGCGATTCATAAAACGCTGGTCGATGGCATTTTTCCAGTGCCATACCCAGCGACCTTCGACGCTCACGCCATATTTGGTCGCGATAGCATATTTGTTACCCGTAGAAACGATGGATAAAAAATCCGCCTGGGGCTTGTAAGGTTTTGGTCGTTTATCGAGCAGGAAGCGCTTGATATTTTCATACAAAATTGGCCCCTGTCGGACAGCAAATACCCCTGCTTTCGGACGCCGATGTTCAACCACATTAGCAATATCGCCAGCGGCAAATATGTCAGGAAAGTTTGTCGACTGAAGCGTTGGTTTTAGTTGAATAAACCCCGATTCATCTAAATCAATGCCTGTCTTCGACAGCCAGCTCTGAGATGCAGCATTTGTTACCCAGAATATTTCATCGAGGGCAATACGTTCACCAGCATCATTTTCAACGCCCTCACTATCTGCTCTGGTTACCCTGCAATTCAGGTGAACCGTGATGCCATGTTCACGTAATTGCCTATGAAACCGGGCTTGCAGTTTCTCTGGGTAGGTATTTAGTACGGTGTTATCCGCGGTAAGTAGATGGATTTGTGGTGGATCAATGGCAAGACTATGCAAGCGCTGACGCATTGCCAGGGCGAGCTCAACGCCACCAGCACCACCGCCAACAACACCTACCTGATTGACCCCTGCTGATCTAGTACGTTCTACAAAGGCATCCCAGCGCTTGAGGAAGTCACCGATCGGTTTCACAGCAATCACATGATCCCGTACAAGTGGATTAACATCCGGTGTTATCCCAAGATTCAAAGACAGCACATCATAGGTAATATCAGGCCGCCCTTTGATGTTGACGCGCCGACTGTAGGGATCAAAGTCTTCAACTCGCCCTTGAATAAATCTCGCCCCGGCAAATCGGCAGAGTGGCACGAGATCAATGTGAATGTCATCAGGGCTGTAGTGACCTGCCACCACCCCTGGCAACATACCAGAATAAGGTGTTGATGAATCTGGACTAATTAGCGTGACCTGCAAACCAGGAATGGGCGCCATCCCTAACATACGTAGCAAAATCACATGGCTATGACCACCGCCTACCAGAACGAGTTCTTTGGCGATTGGATCAAACTGCATGACACACCTTCAACAATAACAAGTTAATAAATCGGGATAAGGTCCGGGACAACTAGGTGATTTCCAACCGCGACTTTATGAATTGTGCAAGTTGTTCAATCGCCTGCTTCGCCTCTGGTATCCGGGCCGCGAATATCTGAAAGACATGGGGCATCTTAGGCCAGATTTGCAAACTAATCTCACCACCTGCTGCCTGAACCCGCTCTACTAGTCGTTCAGAATCGCTCAATAGAATTTCTGTAGACCCAACATGCACCAACATCGGCGCTAATCCGGACAGGTCAGCAAACAAGGGAGAAGCCAGCGCAGCGGTACGATCAAGCTCACCAAGATAATGACCGGCCATATTGTGTAAAGCTTTCTCGGTCAACATTGCATCAGCGCTAGCATTAGTTTTCACAGACTCGCCAGAACCGGAAAGATCGGTCCAGGGGGACAACAAGATGCAACCAGCTGGTTGTGGTAAACCAAGGTTTTTAAGATTAACCAGCGTCGCCACAGCAAGCCCACCACCGGCGGAATCACCGCCTATACAAATATCTTCTGGGCTAAACCCTTCTGCCAGCAGCCAACGATAAGACCTGGTCGCATCATCGACAGCAGCAGGAAATGGATGCTCAGGTGCAAGCCGATAATCGACAGCAAGTACACGAATACGGGCAGCAGCAGCCAGACGCCAGGTTAAATCACGATGGCTTTCAGGGCTACCGAACACATAGCCACCACCGTGTAAGTAGAGCAACACCTTATCCTGCTCAATACCATCAACAGTGACCCATTCACATGGCACACCATCTGCGGGTTGAGGCGTCATCGCAACATCAGGCGGAATCTTTCCAGTTAATTGTGACGCACTCGCCATACTCTCGCGAAATGCAGCCACATCTGTCAGATTATCGAACTGCTTCTTAATGGTTCGCTTCATCATAAAGCTAATCAATGCTGCGCGAATGCTCATTCGGTACTCCAAACACCTAAAGGGGACATCATACTATCTCTTTGGCATAGGGTTATACTTTGACGAACATCAATCTTGAACAGGTATCAACTTGGCAAATCCAGATCGACTTATCGCCGACCTGAACTGGTGCGTAACAAGCCCTGGCGTATTCTGTTTGAATGCCACAGAAGTGATCTGGCCAAATGATGAGTGGTTTGCAACACAACCTGTTTGCCATGGTGAGGTGCTGCCAGTACCCAGGCATCCCCACCATTTTCGTTTAGGGTTGCAATTTGAAGCATTAATCCATCATTGGATCGAACATCATCCAACCTATCAAACTCTCACCAATAACCTGCAAGTCTTTGACGCCGTCCGTACTGTCGGTGAATTTGATCTGATAGTCCGGGTCTCAGAAACACGAATCGAACACTGGGAGCTCGCCGTGAAGTTTTTTATCTGCGGTGGGGATAGTGAGACCATGAGTCATTGGTACGGACCTAATACCTCGGACCGCCTGGATCTAAAATTTAATCGCATGCTTGATCATCAATTGGCCCTGAGCCATGACCCAGCGGGTAAGGAAACTCTCGAGAAACTCGGTTTTACACCGGACGCTGTGCGCGGTTTTGTCAAAGGCAGATTATTTTATCCCTTCCAGTCGTTTATGGACGGTACTACCCCGGCCCCGGCTGCCGTTAATCCCGCCCATGAAAAAGGCTGGTGGGTGAAAGTCGATGATGTCGACCAGCTTGAATATGAGCGGATAGCCCTACTCCAGAAAGAACACTGGCTGGCACCCATCACGACAAATGACGTGCCAAACCCCATGAACAGAGAAGAACTCAAGTGTTTACTTGAGGAGACAAGCCTCGAAGATGCGACCCTTTTTGCCTTGCTGGATAGCACAGGTAAGGAAACTTCCAGGGGTTTTATCCTTCAACCTGATTGGTTTAAGAAGCTCGCGCCAAAAGGCTGATGCTAGCGATTACGCATCCTCATCTTGAATCTGCGTGTCTTGAAATTGCAATTCATGCAGGGTGTGGTAAATACCCTTCAGGTCAATGAGTTCTTGATGGGTACCAAACTCTTTAACCTCACCGTGATGCAGCACCATGACCTTGTCTGCTTCTTGTATCGTCTGCAATCTGTGCGCGATCAATATGGAGGTACGGCCTTCCATCAACTTATGCAAACCGTCCTGAATCAGCATTTCCGTTTCGGTATCAATACTCGCCGTCGCCTCATCAAGGATCAGGATTTCAGGATCAGCAGCCAGTACCCTGGCAAATGCCAATAGCTGTCGTTGACCCTGGGATAGGTTTGCACCCCGCTCTACCAGTTCACTGTCGTAGCCCTGCGGCAATGATTGAATAAAACCATCGGCATTCACCGTCCTGGCAGCTTCTATCGCGCGCTCTCTGCTGATATCAGGGTTACCAAGGACAATATTATCGAGAATGGTGCCTGAGAAAATATGAAAGTCTTGTAGCACCACACCGATACGGCGACGTACGTCACGGCTATGCAGATCATTTAAGTCAATATCATCGAGGAAGATCATACCTCGCTCAAAATCATAGAACCGACCTAACAAGCGAATCATGGTACTCTTGCCTGAGCCAGTCGGCCCAACAATGGCAAGCTTTTGACCTGGCTCAACCACAACAGATACATCTTTTAGAATCGGTGATTCTTCCGTGTATCCAAAATTCAAGTGACGAAACTCGACCTTACCCCTTAAGCGTTCAGGCAGCTTCACTGGATTCGCTGGTTCATGAATCTGCTCATCCCAATCAAGGGCTTGAAAAATACGCTCACCACTCGCCATGGCCCGGAACAATACATTTAACTGTTCACCTAGCATGACCACCGGTGTAAACAGCATATTCATAAATCGGGTAAACAAGATGACGCCGCCCAGGGTCATTTCGTCTTGAACAACCTGGCCACCGCCATAATAGATAATGATGCCGAGCCCAACAGATGCCAGACTATCGTTAAAGGCACCGTAGAAGGTAGACAGATTAATCGACCGATACTCGAAACGACGATTGGCTTTGTTGATCCTGGTGTAGGCCTCAAAGTTATGCGCTTCTCGTTCGCTTAACTGTACAACCTGCATGCCTGACAAGTTTTCTTGTAAGTTCTGATTCAATTCGGAAACAGAATTGCGTACTAGCCTGAAAACTTCTCTCGTTGCTTCACGGAAGAAATAGGTTGCAAGACCAACAAAAGGAACTAGCAGGAGTAAGATCAGGGTAAGCCGGACACTGGTCGAGAGCATAATTGCCAGCGCGACAAAAAACGGTACAAATTCCCCAACGAGGCCGCCCATGCCCCTCAGCATTTCATAAAGTGCTTCGACATCATTGGTCACCCTGGTCATTATTCGGCCAACGGGCACACGGTCATAGAAGGAGCTTGGGCGGGTTTCTATATGTGAAAACAGATCCTGACGTAAATCTCGCAGCCCACTAACGATAGCACTGATGAGGGTCAATCGATGCAAGTGTCCAGTCAAGGCAAACAAAGACATCACAACAAAGTAGAGTGCTCCAGCGGCGTAGATTGCCGGCATGCCTGTCGAATCGACTAGCCACTCGGTGAGTGAGATCAGCCCCATATCTGGCATGTTGGCATTTCTTTCGCCAATGATGACATAGTCCACCAGCACCCGGCTGATTACCACTTCCATCATGACTGCAAAAATACTGGTAGCAAGAATCAGCACTGCACTTACCACTAATCGCCAGTGATAAGGCTTTAACCACTGCCAGATGCGACCCAGCATTTGCATATTGAGCACATTACCCGATAGCTCCGCATCGAACCTGGCATAGTTACGCTTGCCATTGTTTGCTTCTACAGATTCGCTGGTTGTATTGGTCTGATTTATTTCACTCATGCCAGGACCTCACTTCTGTCCTGGGCACCCTGGGTCTGGGCACGTTCCAATTCTGCATAAACCCCGTTTTGTCGAATCAGTTCTTCATGACTACCTAGCTCAACGATACGCCCGGCATCGAGCACAACAATGCGGTCTGAATGACGCAAGGTCGACACCCGGTGCGAGACTAAAATAGTTGTCTTACCTTGTCGCATGGCTTTCAAGCGCGACAATATGTGTTCCTCGGTTTCCGTATCAACACTACTAAAACAATCATCAAGAATGAGGACCGGTGCATTACGGATCAGGCCACGAGCCAGGGTTGTACGCTGTTTCTGGCCACCAGATAAGGTCACGCCACGCTCACCAACCAGGGTATCCATTTGCAATGGGAACTCACTGATGGTGTCTTTTAATGCCGCGGCCTCTGCTGAATCCCAGATCATGTTGATACTGCGTTCCGGGTCGTCGTAGCTAATATTGTTCTTCAATGGTTCGCCAAACAGAAAAGGGTCCTGGAGTACCTGTGCAATCTGGGCGCGAATCTGGGAAACCGGATAGTCACATACATCATGGCCGTCGATAAAAAGCATCCCAGGGCTCGTGTTCACCATGCGCGTGAACTGCTTCAATAGCGTGGACTTGCCTGACCCGACGCGACCGACAATACCAATGGACTCACCTGGTTGGATCTCAAGGTTGATATCTGACAGGACATCTGTATCGGTCCTTGGATAGCGATAAGACAGATGCTTCAACTCAAAATGGCCAGTGATGACATCCGGTGTCTTTTTCGTTGGGTTATCAACAATCTCTGGCACAGCGTCATAGATTTCATAGAGTCTGTCTGTTGCAACTGCCGCTCTTTGCACTATGGTCAAGAACATGCCTGCCATCCGGATGGGCTGCAGTAGCATACTCAAACACATCAGGAAGAAAATCAGGTCGCCGACCGACATCTCGCCCTCGAGCACGAGATTACCGCCATAAATAATAATCAGTAGCTGTGCCGCGGAAGCAAACCAGGGCATCCAGGACATCATTAATGAGTTAATTCTGGCCTGCTGATAGAAGGCCGTGGCGTATCGATCGTTGGTATGCCAGAAGCGATCAATCTCAATATCTTCTAATGCCTGGGCCTGGATAGTGCGGATGCCTGCCAGATTTTCCTGGGTGTGGGCAGACAGGTCTGAAAGCCGGTCCTGAACATCTCTCGAGGTCACCGCAAGTTCAACGGCCACCCGCTTGGCATAGAGAAAGATTATCGGCAGCGCTGGCAAGATTAACAGGGTCATGGAGACCGACTTGGCAAGCATAAAACTGATCGCGAAAAATGGTGCATAGACCATGATCACAAACATAAAAGAGCCGAAGGCAAAAAGCCGTTGCACCAGAGAGATGTCCTGAATAGCCCGGGTCATGATGTCTCCAACCCCCATTCTGGAGAAGAAATCACTGCCCTGTTGCTGTACTGATGCAAAAAGTCGCTGCCTGAGATCATAGGAGATCCCGATACTGGCCCGTCGAACGGCACGCCTGGCATGGCTGACGATCACCATCCGGGCAATCACACAGATAACAATACCGAGGGTAATTTGCAGCACGGTATATTCAGGCGTGGTGCCAGCAACCAGTGCACCGATCGTATCAATGCCCTTGGCGACGAGAAAAAGGGTGCTGATTTCGAAAAAGCGGGCGATAAAAAAGGTAACGAAACCACCCAGGATTTGACCCAGGTAGGGCTTTAGGAAGGGAGTCAGGCGGTATAACGACTTCAATCAAACAACTGCTAGCTAAACAAGCCAAGCATTCTTGCACAAAAGTTGTGCCTATGCACCGCGGATATGATCAAGGCCAGCGTAATCCTGACTTCATTTGTGTTTGGCTCATGTATACTGGCCCTTGCCTAGTTTCTAGTAGATTCAATGACATTACCCAAGCAAGTACCAAATCCCCTTTACTTTAACAGTCTGGTGTTAAGCCTCGCTTTTTGTAGTGGCTTTATCATCATGTCCATTGAACTCCTTGGTGGCAGAATCCTCGCCCCCTACTTCGGCAGCAGTATCTATGTCTGGGGCAGCATCATCACCGTCTTTATGCTGTCTCTCGCCATTGGCTATTTGACCGGTGGCAGGCTTTCACTTAGACACCCAAGCTTAAAGCGCTATGGTGGTTTTTATCTACTCTCAGCGATCACCCTCTGCCCGACTATTTTCTTTGGCGAACAAATGATGGACTGGGTGTTTATAAGACTCGAGGACCCGAGATACGGCTCCCTGGCAGCCAGTGCATTACTATTTTTTATTCCAACAGCCATCCTTGGCATGATCGCCCCTTATTCTGTTCGTTTGTTAGTATCCACCGCCGAGGATAGCGGTAAGATTGCTGGCGGCTTGTATTTTGTTTCGACCCTGGGCAGTGCCCTTGGCACCCTGGCAACCTCCTTCTATCTGGTGCTGTGGTTTGAAGTAAATCAGATTTTATTAACCATGGTTGGGGTCCTATTGACCTGTGCCATCGCCGCCTTCACAAGTGACACCCTACTAAAACCGAGAGAGCCGTCAGCCACATGAGATTTTTTGCCGTAGTTTTTTTGTTGCTCCTGCCCCTTAGCCTGCTGGCGACAGATATTCACAAAGAAAAATCACTCTATCGCAATATCGTTGTTACAGAACAGCAAGGCCGACGTTGCCTGGTATTTACGGTTAAGCGCGGCGACCGTAGCCAGACCTGCATCAACCTGCGAGAACCTGAAAAGCTCGTCTTTCCTTATGTTCGTATGTCTCTGGCTGGCTTATTACTCAATGATGAGCCAAAGAGAGTATTGGTTATCGGGCTTGGTGGCGGCTCTATTCCCGTCACGCTTAACCAGTTGTTTCCTCAAGCAAGAATTGATGTGGTGGAAATCGACGATGCTGTGGTACGTGTCGCACAACAATTTTTCGGCTTTGAGGAAAATGAGCAACTCAAGGTTCATGTTGCCGATGCCAGGGTGTTTACCAAGCGAGCCATGTTACGAAAGAGTCGCTATGACCTGATTATTCTCGATGCGTTTACAGGTGACTATATTCCCGAACATCTAATGACCAGAGAATATTTACAAGAGACCCGTGCTATCCTCGATACACCCGGCGTCATTGTCGCCAATACCTTTTCTACCAGCGCCCTCTATGACCATGAATCCGTTACCTATCACGAGGTTTTCGGAGACTTTTTTAACTTCAAAATGCCGATCACTGGCAACCGGGTCATCATTGGTTCAACCACACCCTTGCCTAGTGATTTTGTCCTCAAGAGTCGGGCCAAACAATTTAGCGCGCGCTTACAGCGATACGATGTTAATGTGGAATCATTCCCTGAATATATGGACCGTGGTGTGGACTGGGATAAAAGTAAACGTAGCCTCACTGATCAGTATAGTCCTGCAAACCTATTGCAGGGTGAATCACCTTAAAAGCCCGATAGTGGCCAGGCTGGGAAAACACATCAAGTATGAGAGCAGCTATCAATAGAGCCCTGGATCAACTGGATGCGGTTTTTACCCCAGAGACCCTCACCCTTAACCCGTCGAGCTTAAAGCCACTGGTTGATGCTATCGCAGAAGTTCAAGATGCTTACCTTGAAGTTATCCAGCAGGCACTGCGGCTATTGATGCAGAATAACCCTGCTGCTAGCCATAGATTTCTTCAAAACCAGCGAGATGATTTGACCACAACCCTGGACCGCATCGCCCTACTCATAGAACAGGTTGCCGAGGCAAACCAGCCAATGCTTAAACTAGTGGTGGAGTATCTCTATACCAGGGCGAGACTGATCGATGAACTGAAGATGTATCCGAATTTTACAATTGAATTACTTGAGCACCTGACCCTTGATGACAGCATGGACGCGACCATCGGTTATATGGAATCGGTGATGACCGGGCAAAGCAATCTGTACGAACAGATTCTAAGAACCTATCAACAGCTGCCTTAACCCGGCAATTGATTCATGTTAGCCAGCAATACGCTTGGTATGACCTTCCCAGTAACGATCTTTCAATAATCGCTTGTACAATTTGCCTGTTGGGTGCCTTGGTAGCTCTTCATCAAAGTCTATTGACCGTGGGCATTTGATATGGGAAATCTGACTCTTACAGAACTCAATAAGTTCTGCTTCTAATTCAGGTCCCGCATCGGCAAAATTCTTGGGTTGTACGACGGCTTTAACTTCCTCGCCGAAGTCCTCATTAGGGACACCAAACACAGCCACGTCCATGACCTTAGGATGAGTCACCAGTACATTTTCTGCTTCCTGAGGGTAGATATTTACACCACCAGAAATAATCATGTAGCTCTTGCGATCGGTTAGATAGAGATAACCTTCCTCATCCACATAACCGACATCTCCCAGGGTACTCCAGCCTTTCGGATGACGAGAATCTGCAGTCTTTTCCTTGTCATTGTAGTATTCGAAATCGCCGCCACCTTCAAAGTAGATGGTGCCACTTTCACCCTGGGGTAGTTCTTCACCATCGTCTCCAACAATATGTACCTTCGCTGTAATCGGTCGGCCAACAGAACCCTTGTGGGCCAGCCATTCCTCTGAATTGATGGCGACAAAACCATTGCCCTCTGAGCCGGCGTAATACTCATGGATCACAGGTCCCCACCATTCAATCATTTGTTCTTTAATTTGCACCGGGCAAGGTGCCGCGGCGTGAATGGCACATTGCATACTGCTGATGTCGTACTTGAGCCTGACATCGTCATCTAGTTTAAGCATGCGAATAAACATCGTCGGTACCCACTGGCTATGGGTGACCTTGTATTTCTCAATCGCACTCAAGGCAGCTTCCGGCTCGAAATGGGACATGACAACAGTAGTTGTACCACCAAGGATAAAACCCATGGTAAAGGTTAAAGGCGCTGCATGATAAAGTGGTGCCGGGCTTAAATAGATAGATTCCTGGGTGGCACCATAGAGCAGGCTAAAGAGGTTCGGGCCATCATCTGCTGCGAACTCCCCTTCTGGTAGGGCCTTAAATACACCCTTCGGCCGACCAGTCGTACCAGATGAATAGAGCATCGACGCGCCTGTACTCTCATCGGCAATCACTGTCTTCGGCTGGCTAGCAATTGCATCTTCCCAGCTTTCAAATCCGGCGATTACCCCATCCAACATATAGCTATGTTCGACGTTAGGAATATTGCCGATCAGCTTGTCGACAACTCCCTGGCATTCTTTTGAGGTGATAAAGACCCGGGCGCCACAATCATTAACGATATATTCAACCTCGGCTTCCTGGAGCCTGTAACTAATGGCAGTAAAATAAATACCTGATCGCAGTGCAGCAAAACAGATCTGCAGGAACCGCGGGTGATTCTCCATCATCAGCGCAATATGGTCTCCGCGATTCAAGCCCAGGCTGCGAAACAACTGCGCACCCTGGTTACTGGTTTCTTCGAGATCCTTGAAAGTCACAATCTGACCGGATTCCGCCATGATATAGGCGGGTTTGTCGGGAAATTGTCGCGCGAGTTCTGATGGATGCATGGTAGCGATGCCTCTATGTTGATTTCGATTAAGCACAACAATGCCTAGCAGGAGGAAAAACTTCAAGCTCCTATACGGCCTTACAAAACAACAACTCAGGGTAAGTTTTTGCTTAGGATTTTCTTGAACGTCTGCACCAATCTGTGGTCGAATGCTGGCAGGCGTACGCTGACTTAAGTAAAAAATAAGAATGTCTAATAAAGAACGAAGAAAGCACGAACGTTATAATCAGGAAGGACTGGGTCTAACAGTCGCCCGGCGTGGTATTGCAGGGATACTCAAACTCAATCCCGCCTCTGAGTGCCTTGATTTTAGTTTATCCGGGTTACATTTTGGCTCCAACCAGCTATTCAATGTTGGCGAAAAGCTCGTCATTGATCTGCAAGTTCGGGATCTCGAACTCCGAGAAATTAATGCCGTCGTCATTGATTCAATGGAAATGGAACCCGCCTTCTACTGCACCAGGGTCAGGTTTTGCTTTGAAGATCGGCGCATGAAAGATCCAAAGTTAATGCATGGCCTACTGCAAATTGAAGATCGTCTAAGGCTTGCTAGAGAATATCCAGCCTGATCAGACCCAGGGTCAGGTCATGAATTTATTTCATGTTCAATAACTTGCCTCGCTAGATCCCGCCCTGTCATAGGTAGCCTGGCACCGTTTAACCCACCTTTCACTTCGATATTTCTCGAGCCAAATGCGCTTGCCTATGGACTATTGATCAGCGCGAAAGATTCACAACATGACCCCATTTTTTTATCGAAAATGGGTTATCCATTGAATATTTGAATTGACTACATATTGTGCTCACCGAAGGTAAGTGGCACTATATGTGGCTGCTTTCGTGTAAAAACGACAACCGCCAGGAAGTCAGCGTAGGAACTAAAAAAGAGTTGTTTTTGGACATGTTATCCACAAGCTACTCACAGACTTGTGCCTCACGACAAGCGAATAATACGCGTAACATTGCGCTAATAATAATGATAGAAAAGTGACACAGGGAAAAATATGGATTCCACCGCCCCAAAGACTGATCTTAAAGCCGTTCCTAAATCAGTCAGCCAAATCGAATTTCAAGAAACATCGCTAGACATCTGGGAAAACAAATACTGCCTTACCACCAAACAAGGTGAACTCGTAGACACTAATATGGACGACACCTATAAGCGTGTCGCCAAAGCCTTGTCTGAGGTCGAGAGTAAAGCCAAGCAAGAAGAGTGGAATGAAAAATTCCTCTGGGCATTGCGCCATGGGGTTATCCCGGCAGGCCGAATTATTTCTAATGCAGGGGCCCAGGAACATAAGCCTGCGACCTCCACCATCAATTGCACTGTATCCGGTACGATCCTCGATTCGATGGAAGACATCTTGCACAAGAATGTTGAAGCAGGCTTAACCCTGAAAGCTGGCTGCGGTATTGGCTATGAATTCTCAACCTTGCGACCCAAGGGAG
>CBDUKY010000020.1:0-15761 GCA_965367925.1 uncultured Pseudomonadales bacterium
CTGGGATAATCTGATCCGTGAATTCTTTATTACCTGGCAAGCAGAGACCCCCTACTTTCCACAGCTCGCAGAAGAATTTCTTAAGTTCTTAATGTCACGCCCGGGTACTAACCACGAACCTGAGTATCTATTACCCCTGGCACACTACGAATGGCTAGAGCTGTATCTATTTATTAGCGAACACACCTTACCCGATATACCGGTAACGGATGATGAGCTAAGAACCCAGCATATTAAGCTCTCAGAACTCGCTATTCCCGCGTCCTATGCTTATCCGGTGCATCAGATAAAACCTGGTTGGGACGAGGAAAGTACACCTGCGTATCTTTTGGTAGCCCGGGATACCACGGACGGTATTCGCTTTTTTGAACTACAACCACTAGCTTACGAGCTGTTACATAACATGCAAACTACTGACGAGGGCATAAAGGTTGTCGATTGGTTGAAAGAAAAGGCCGCACAACTCGGTCAAGATGAGACAAGTTTTGTAAATTTCGGACTTACGCTTGTCCAGCAATTCAACAAGGAAAGACTCATTTATGTTAACCCTAATCAACCGCTTGCATGACCTTCTCGAGAAAACCTATTCCTTAGATTTTCTTGCACCCCTTTTACTTCGACTCTATCTTGTTCCAGTCTTCTATATGGCTGGCAGCCAAAAGCTTAATAGCTTTGACGATACGGTCGCCTGGTTTGGCAACCCTGACTGGGGGCTAGGTCTGCCCTTACCTGGCCTGCTTGCCTTCCTCGCAACAGCCGCTGAATACGGTGGTGCATTTCTATTAGCCGCCGGACTCGCTACTCGTTGGATCTGTATTCCCTTATCAATCACGATGTTGGTAGCCATATTCGCTGTCCATATCGAAAATGGATGGCTTGCAATCGCAACGGGTTCAGGACCCTTCGCAACCGAGCAAACCATTGAGGCAATCGAACGGCTAGATCGTGCAAAATCCATCCTACAAACTCATGGCAACTATAGCTGGCTAACCGAGCATGGCAGTTTTGTCGTATTGAATAACGGCATTGAGTTCGCAGCGACTTATCTTGTCATGCTTGTCGCACTTTTCTTCCTCGGCGGTGGTCGCTATGTCAGTGTCGACTACTGGATTCATCGAAGGTTCAGGAATACAGCTGTATAGTTTCGTACAAGCTAATAAAGCGGTCATTTCCACCAGCGATTATTGAATTTCGCCAACCCGCCACTATAACCAGCTCTGGAAGTCGCATTAGTTGCGGACACTAGAGCTGGCATAAGTGTTGCAATGACCTCTGGCAAGCGTACACAGACAACTGTGCACAAATAGCGATACATTAATTGGACTCGTTCATGCAATAGACGTGCTGGTTCTGAACCAGAATGAGGGCACTTGCATTGAACATTAGAAAATTTATTAGGGAATTATTTATGTTTCGAGCTGCACGATTAGCTGCTGCCATTTTATCTGCTGCAACCTTAAGTGGTTGCGTTGTTGCAATTGGCAACGATGGATTCGACGACGAACAAGAATGGGAGCAGAGACAAGAACGTAACAACCGATATATCCGCTCACTTGAACTAGGCCAAAGACTCGCGGCTGTTGAAGCAGATCTTGGCAAAGCTGATATCAAGGAAACCTTCCAACGAGACGGCGATACATTCACCGTCTTGTATTATAGGACCAAACACCATCACAGTGATGGCGATACCACCAGGGATGAAACAACACCGCTAGTATTTGTTGATGACATCCTTGTTGGGTACGGTACCACCGCTATTGATCACGCTACGAAATAGGTTCCATCTTAGGAACTAACCTGTCCAGGGCAAGTTACCTGACGCTAAACCTTGAAGTCAGGTAACTTTTTTTCGACCAGTTGGTTTTTCAGCTTCGCATACCGGGGCACGCCTAGTTTGTAGGGTGGGTAGTCCTCTCCTTGAATAAGTGGCGATAGGTAATCGAGGCCTTTCTTCGTCACCCCAAAACCGTCTGCCGTGATATAGCCACGCGGCATCTTTTTCTCAACATTCGCGACGCGTTGGAGCTTCACCTCTCCAATATGCCATTTATATTTTTTAGTTTTCTCCCTGACTATCGTTGGCATCACAGCATTCTTACCAGCCAAAGCAAACTCGACTGCCGCCTTACCCACTGCATAGGCTTGAGCAACATCTGTTGCCGAGGCAATGTGCCGTGCAGAGCGCTGCAGGTAATCAGCGACAGCCCAGTGGCACTTATAGCCATGCTTTTCTTTCACCATATCTACCAGCGTTGGTGCGACACCACCTAACTGGGTGTGGCCAAACGCGTCTTTCAAACCCGCATCAGCAACAAACTTTCCGTTGGCATACTGGGCGCCTTCAGAAGCAACGACGACACAGTAGCCATACTGCTTAACACATTGCTTGACCCTCGCGAGAAACTTCACCTTGTTAAAGGCAATTTCTGGAAACAGGATTATATGTGGCGCATCGTCCTTGTCTTCCTTTGCCAGAGCACCAGCAGCGGCAATCCAACCTGCATGGCGGCCCATGACTTCTAATACAAATATCTTGGTTGAAGACTCAGCCATGGATGCGACATCCAATGCAGCTTCCTTAGTTGATACAGCGACATATTTCGCTACAGAACCAAATCCAGGGCAACAGTCCGTAAAGGGCAAATCATTATCGACGGTCTTGGGGATCCCGATACAGGTAATTGGATACCCAAGCGTCTTACCAATCTGAGAGACCTTATGGGCCGTATCCTGGGAATCACCACCGCCATTGTAGAAAAAGTATCCAATATTATGGGCGCGGAAGACTTCGATCAGACGCTCATACTGGGCCCGGTTCTCTTCAATGGATTTGAGTTTATACCGGCAGGAGCCAAAGGCACCTGATGGTGTGTGTCGCAGAGCGGCGATCGACGACTTTGATTCTAAGGTCGTATCAATCAACTCTTCCCGTAAGGCACCAATTATGCCGTTCTTACCGGCATACACCTTGCCAAGCAATGTTGACGCACGGGCAGTTTCAATGACGCCACAGGCGCTAGCATTAATTACTGCAGTCACACCACCAGACTGGGCGTAAAATATATTCTTAGGCTTATCTGCCACTTTTACCTCTCGTATTAAATTGTCCTAAAGTTAGTAGTTGTTGCTCAGCGGCAGTCTCGAACAGTCTCGGCCAAGAGCCAATCAACGACATTTTCAAGAGACTGTTGAGAAGACTGACCTTCAGCGAGATTTTGTTCATGAAGTGCAACCTGCCTCTGGGCACTGGTTCCAACCGTAAGAATGTCTTTCAAGCTATCGATTTCATCGACACAATCGAGGGCCTCGGCATCTTCCCGAACGAACTCCACCAGCTCAGCTAACAATTCATCAAAGGGAACCACGTCACCTTTGGCAAAATCTATCATGCCATTTGCTGAGGAATATCGCATCGCCCGCCAACGGTTTTCATTCACTAGCAAGGTGGAATAGACCCGCCAGCGTTGATTATTTCTTCGCAGTCTGAACAGCATCCGCAACAAGCATACCGTTAATGCGACAAGGCTCATGGCATGGTTGATATTGGTACAAACATCCATGATGCGAGTTTCCAGGGTGGGGAAACGAGCACTGGGTCGCAGGTCCCACCAGATCTTACTCGGCTCATCAATCACACCTGCCTTGATTAATATCTCAATGTGTCTCTCATATTCACCGTAACTGGCAAATTCAGCTGGCAAACCTGTCCTTGGTAGGGCATCAAAGATCGTCAATCTATAGCATTTTAGCCCTGTGTCATCGCCCTCCCAGAATGGTGAAGAACAGGACAAGGCAAGCAGATGAGGTAAAAAGTAGGCGAGTTGATTCATCAGATCAATACGAAGCTCTTGATCTTCAATACCCACATGGACATGCATGCCGCAAATCACCAGTCGCCTTGCGGCGGCTTGCATCTCTTGCGTGAGGTCTCGATAACGATCTCTCTCGGTTTGCTTCTGGGAATTCCATTTCGCGAAAGGGTGCGTTGACGCAGCTATGACACCATAACCATAGTCAGCTGCTACATCAGCAATCGTCTGACGAAGTTGTTTAACCTCTGCGGTTGCTTGTTTAACACCTGAGCAAACACTAGTGCCAATCTCGATTTGTGATCGCATTAATTCCGGGCTGACATGGTGCCCACTTTTAGCAACGCAGGCTTGCATAAACGCCTCATGAGGGTCGCTGACCAGGTCTCTGGTCGCAAGATCAACCAGCAGGTATTCTTCCTCTACCCCTAGCGTAAATGCAGGTTCCGTTAGACTCATGATAGCCGCAAGTTGACTGTTGATGGTCTATAATACCTTGCCACGACTCAAAGCTGCCAGCCTATGCAAGTCACCCCCGCAAATTTCCTGACAATCCACAATCCAGGCCCCGATATTATTGGCGAGAACCCTATTTTGTTCTTACAAAACCTCGGCAGCCCAGCCTGGATTACTATCGATGGGGAGGACACTAGCCGGCAACGCACCATCGTTACACTGTTACACGGCAATGAGCCTTCAGGATTAAAAGCGATTCATAGGCTTCTAAAACAGCGCATAAAGCCGGCAACAAATGTCGGCATATTCATCGCTTCGGTCAATGCCGCATTGCATCCACCCTACTTGTCTCATCGCTATCTTCCGGACGAGAGAGACCTTAACCGCTGCTTCGGTGTGTATTCAGATGATGCCTCAAATCAGGAAAAACTGGCCAGTGCACTGGTAAAAACCTTAAATCGTTATCAGCCAGAAGCCATTATAGACACCCACAATACCTCAGCGAACAGCGTACCTTTCGCTGTTGCGATCAGTGCGACTGAGAACTTCAAGCAGCTAACATCCATCTTCACATCAAGGCTAATCGTATTGGATCAACAACTGGGCACACTGATAGAACAACCGGTTGGCTGTCCTGTGGTAACTGTGGAATTCGGCGCATTTGCGGACCCGGACGCTGACAAGCTAGCCTATGATTGTCTGTATCAGTTTCTGACCCAGGAACAATTGTATGTCGGCGAAACGAATCAGTTACAGACGCTAGTGCATCCGTTACGCCTGGAAATTGATGAAGATGTGGCACTCCACTATTCCGCGTCCGTTCAGGATTCAAACGCAACGACGATTTTTAACACGATTGATCAATTGAATTTTCAGCGGATTGAGGCTGGCACTAGCCTCGGCTGGCCTGGTCCTGATGGACTCAAGCCATTCCGAGTTAGAGATTCAAAGGGCAATGATCTTTGCCAAAAGCTATTCAGCAGTCAATCTGGGTTCATAGAAACGCGCGTGCCTATGACTATATTCATGGCAACCACAGACCCATTCATTGCTAAAAAAGACTGCCTGATGTATCTATGCCCAGAATACTAAACGTATTCGTCAGCTACTTGATACGGACCGTTAGCACGTCACAAGGAACGCCATGAAGAACACTATTGGCTGTTGACCCTAGCAGCAACTGCAGACCATGTTGGCCGTGAGTGCCAAGCACGATCAGATCAATGTCTTTTTCTTTGACCACATCGTGAATTTCCGTGGAGGGTTTACCCTGACGCATAATCTGGCGTTCTGCAGGTACGGAAAGTTCCTTGCCAACCTTGGCCATACGCTGTTGAGCTTCTTGTCTGATACTTGCCTGCAGAGACACTATCTGATCGTTTGCTGCAAAGCCGTCAGCTGCATAGGCAACAGCAATAGGCTCTTCCACATGCACGAGAAATAGCTCTGCGCCATTATCTTCCGCCACTTGCTTACCTTTTGAAATGACTTGCGCATTGTCCTTGTGAAAATCTAATGCCATTAATACTTTGCTATACATCGCCATCTTCTGTCTCCGATTAGTCAGGGGGTATCATTACAACAGGTTCACAATATAACTTCTTTGACCCCTGTCAAAATAAATTACTGGCCTTGTCGCTATATTTCTGCCCTGCCTCTTGAAAACACGCCCGAAGAGCTTATTCAGTGACCTGTAGCAAATCAGAATTTATTTAGCAGGAGCTAATCATGAACCAACTCGTCTACAGGCCAATAAACCGAATCGGTGGACTTCATCAGGAGCTCAACCGAATTTTTGACAATCGACTGTTTCCCCTGGGTACTCAGGAAACACGCGAGAGCGCTGTTGACTGGAAACCGTTGGTAGATATCCAAGAGCAAGATGACAGCTTCCTCGTCCATGTGGATGTGCCTGGCGTAGAAGCCAAGGACATCGAGATTTCACTGGAAAAGAATGTCTTGACGATCGAGGGTACTCGAACGACAACCTCCGAGAGTAGTTCATCGAGCGTATCTGCCGGGTCAACGGAAACAACAAACGATGACTCAACTGCCAACTCCGCTGAGGGTGAGGATGCCAATCAGGTGGAAGTAGAAAGTTCTCCTGTGAGTTATTACAGGAAAGAACGCTTTAGTGGTACCTTCTTGCGTCAATTCAGCCTGCCGGAAACAGCAGACGCTGACAATATCTCAGCAAGGGTTACCAACGGTGTACTAGAGATTAGTATTCCAAAATCTGAAAAGAGCCAACGCCGTACCATTGCGGTTCAAGGCTAGGTTTAGGACCATTTCTCAACGATTGGAATACGCCGCCCAATACCAAACGCAACCCGGGACACCTTGGTCCCGGGGCACGTTTGCCGACGTTTGTACTCCATTCTGCCAATCAGACCAACAATCCGTTGAAAATCACTTTCTGCCTGCGCACCTGACAACCACCGCTTAAGCACCTCTTCATCGAGACTTATTTCAACATCGCTCGCAATTGCTGCCTCAGCCCATTGCCGAAATTCAGCAAAGGTACTCACATAGTGCTCAATGTACGCATTCACGATAGGGTCTAGTACTGCATAAGGTAGTAGGCTTTCCTCATCAGTCTGGCCTTCTGACAATTCCGCACTAGGTGGTTTTTGCCAGATATTTTCCGGAATAGCCGCATGAGCTCTGGCAATAGACATGACCTGGAATTTATAGAGATCCTTAATAGGTGCAAAACTGAAATTCATATCGAAATGCGTGTAATAACCACAGGCAGATTCAGTCTTGTTACCCGTTGATAGCGGCATGGCTCCGAATGCATTGCTGAAATGCATAACATAGAGATCCCGGAGTCTGGCCTGAATATTTTCGTCCGCAACCTGATGATAACCAGACTTCAGCTTCTGAAAGACTAGATTGTCAGGATCATCATGGGAGAGAAAATTTTTGTTTAGCATGCTAACAAGCGAATCGTGGTCAATTTTTACCTCATAGTCCCAACAGCCAAGATTCTTGTGTAATGCAATGGCGTCAACTTTAGAATGATCGCTACTAAATACTGACGGCATTCGAATCGCGTGAACGTTTTTCGCACCAATCGCATCACAGGCCATCTGACAAACGACCGCACTATCCACACCACCGCTGCTTGCCAGGACCAATTGCTTAAAGCCTGATTTTTCAACATAGTCCCGTAAGCAGAGCACCAGCAATGCATACAAACTATTACTTCTCTCAAGCACTGCTTGCCTGGTCAGCGGCGTTGGTTCTGCTGGTTCGACTTCGAGATCAACAATATCGAAACTGTCGGCATCCACACCATCCACCAGGTGCAATAACGAGCCTCCCCTGACGACAAAACTCTGGCCATCAAAAACAAGTTCGTCCTGACCGCCTCGCTGATTAACGTAAACAACCGTCAAGTCTGGCGTGGTACCTGGAGCAATAACTTTTAGCCTTTGCCAGGTCTTTTCATGCACAAAAGGCGAGCTATTCAGGGAAACAACCACATCCACACCAGCAGCGCGGTATTTTTCGAACGGATTATTATCATAGTTGTAATCATCAGACCCTTTATCATTCCAGAGGTCCTCGCATATGGTGACACCTACCTGCTTCCCTGCTATCTCCAGCAGCAATAGCTCATCACCTGGCTCAAAGTAGCGGAGCTCATCGAATACATCGTAAAAAGGCAGGAGCTGCTTTTTGTATTGTCCTATCAGTTCCCCACCACGAATAACGCCAGCCATATTAAAAAATGGCTTGCCTACCCCATGATTGACTTCGATATAACCAACCACGATATGTAATCCTGGATGGCAATTCGCGGAGTACCGAATAATTTCATCAAGAATAGAGAGATTCTTTTCGACATAGCGTGAATGGTAAATGAGATCCTGACTCAGATATCCAGGTATCGACAACTCGGGAAAAACAACCAGATCACATCCCTGGGCGTTCGCATGGTCAATGCCACGTAAGGTTGCCTTTAGATTGCCGTCAAAGTCACCTGGTGTCGTGTTGATCTGCCCCAGACAAACTTTCATGAGGACGGATCAACAGCTCGTGCTGGTTCAGCCTTAGTTGAATAAAGCATGACGATCGTTGCCACCACTAATACACAGGCACCAGCCTGGTGAAGACTAGCAAGACCTATGGGTACGACATGCAAGAGGGTCATGACACCTAGTAAGAATTGCGCAATGACTGCCACCAACAAGACAAATGTTGTTAAGGTAAGCTGGCGATTTGCCACAGCCCTGGCCTGCCAGAACAGTACACCAGCAAGCAATAGGACACTTGCGCCAACCCACCTGTGGATAAATTGTAGCATTGCATTGTTATCGACAAGATTGTGCCAGAAGGGCTGCATCTGCAATGCCAGGTCCGGTAACCATTCACCATTCATCATTGGGAAGGTATTAAAACCATAGCCTGCCCGATTGCCGGCCACAAAAGCACCATAGACAATTTGAACGCCAAGCAGGGCAGCAAAGGTCCAACCTAATCGTCGCAAACCAGTCGAACAAGGCACTGGTTTAACCTCAAGCAGGCCAAGCACCAGCCAACTCAAATAGGCAAGGATAAGCAGGGCGAGCACTAGATGTGCTGCAAGCCGGAAATGGCTGACTCGTGGCTCATCAATGAGGCCACTTTTCACCATATACCAACCCATTAACCCCTGTAGACCGCCCAAAAACAGTGCAAACCATAACTTTGGTTGTAGCGGTCTTGGAATTCTCCCCATAAGCAAAAATACCACAAAGGGTAGGAAAAACATTATGCCGATCAGGCGACCTAATACCCTGTGGCCATACTCCCAGTAGAAGATCGAGCGAAACTCTTCCAGCGTCATATCGACGTTAACCTTCTGAAACTGGGGGAAGTTCTTGTATTTATCGAATTCTTGCTGCCATTCAAGGTCCCCCATGGGCGGCACAATCCCCATCACAGGACGCCAGTCGACCATTGACAGGCCACTCTCCGTTAATCTGGTGATGCCACCAACAACAACCATGGTAAAGATGGTTACACACACGGCAACCAGCCAAAGTATTAGCGCTCTGTTATAATTCTGCATAAGTAATATTTGTTTCGCGAATGGCGATTCTAACTGGATTGTTATATCCCGCCAATCTAGTCTTGAATATCAGCCTGACGGCGCAATAATAGCACCGAACCCTGTCATAAAAACTATTGCTGAAATAGTCGAGAAAATCCCATGGACGAAGCTAATCGTTTTTCCGTTACTTGCCAGCAATGTGGCTTAAACGCACTCTGTATTCCCTACGCACTGACGCACGATGAGATGGACGTTGTCGACGCGACCATAAAGCGCGCTAAGCCTCTGCATAAAAACGATAAGATTTTTGAAGCAGGGACATCCTTTGAATCCTTGTATGCAGTTCGCTCCGGCGCGGTAAAAACTTTCACGGTTGATGAGCAAGGCAATGAACACGTCGTTGGTTTTTACCTACCAGGGGAACTTATCGGTCTCGACGCTATTGATGCTAACCTATACGGTAATTCAGCGGTTGCGCTTGAAACATCGACCTTGTGCGAACTTCCCTATGCGGAAATGAGCCAGCTTTCAGGCCAAATTCACAATCTTCAGGCCCACATGTACCGACTCTTTAGCCGGGAGATCCGGGCTGACCAGGAACTCCAGATGTTACTCAGCAAAAAGACTGCTGATGAACGAATTGGCGCATTCCTGCTTAATCTCTCGGAGCGGTATAAACTTCGTCGCTTGTCCGCGACCTCTTTTAGACTACCCATGTCCCGCACAGATATTGCCAACTATCTCGGTCTTGCAGTGGAAACTGTCAGCCGAATATTCACACGCCTGCAGCAACAAGGCATTCTCAAGGTAAATGGCAAGGACGTACAGATTACCAATCTAACTGGCCTGTGTAGTATCGCCCACTGCGAGCATCAGGGTGATTGAGATCCGAGCAGGTGATTTGCAAGCAATTGCACCCTGAAACAATAAACCTGCCCTACCCGGACCTCAAATTCGCTTTGTGTGATGTGCTATCTCGACGAGTCATCTCATCTCGAGCTGGGATAAGTATTACAAGTTGCCCGCCGCCAGACCTTGATATGGGTCAACACAATCATGTTTTTCATAGCATTTTTACTGATAAGGAAGAATTCAGCAGGAAAATGCCGAACTCGAGTGTTGCCGCCAACTGGTGCATAATTTAGTATCCGTGCCTGATTTAAATTTGCCGCTCAATCAGCTCCTCGATAGCAATAAAGGTCGAGACTGATGACAAAATAGACAGGGCAATCCAACCCAGGAGTTAAAAATGACAGATATTGAAGCGTTTCGCGCTGAGACCCGCACTTGGCTTGAGGAAAACTGCCCTCAAGAAATGCGAAATCGAACCTTCCACTGGGAAGATGCACATGAGGTCTATGACACAGACGCAGGTCGGCAGTGGCTTAAGGTCATGGCTGAGCGTGGTTGGACAGCACCCACCTGGCCAAAAGAGTACAACGGCGGTGGTTTAAGTCCCGAAAAAGCAGCGGTTCTTGCCCAGGAAATGGGTCGCATCAAGGCTATTCCTGCTTTAACCGGTATGGGCCTTGCGATGATTGGTCCAACCCTGCTCGAATTTGGTACCGAAGAGCAAAAACAACGTCATATTCCAAAAATCGTCAGTGGTGAAGTGAGCTGGTGTCAGGGTTACAGTGAACCCGGCGCAGGGTCAGACCTTGCGGCACTACAAACCAAAGCCGTGCTTGATGGTGATCACTTTGTAATCAACGGCCAGAAGATCTGGACATCTGGTGCCCAACACGCTGATTGGATGTTTGCGCTGGTTCGAACCGACTTTGAAGCCTCAAAGCATGATGGCATTAGCTTCGTGTTGTTAGATATGCATCAACCTGGCGTAACTATCAAACCTATCCAACTGATTTCAGGCTCTTCACCTTTCTGTGAAACCTTCTTCGACGATGCAATTGCAAAACGAGAAGATCTTGTTGGTGAACTGAACCGGGGCTGGACTGTTGGTAAGCGACTGCTTCAGTTTGAACGTTCCGGTATCGGCGGCCTATCTGGCGGCGGCGGTAAGAAGAAGAAAGTCATCAAGCGTAATGAATTTGCCGAGTTGGCAAAACGCTACATTGGTGAAGGTGAAAATGGACGCATCGCTGACAAAGGTGCTCGTGAGAAGGTACTGAATCAGTCGATGCTTGAAAAGGCATTTCAACTTACCGTTCAACGCGTTGTTGAAGAAAGTAAATCCGGTAAGACCCCTGGTGCAACCACGTCAATTTTCAAATTGATCGGTGCTAACCTGTCCCGTGATGGCTCAGAACTCAAGTCTGAACTCATGGGCACCCAGGGCATTGGCTGGGAAGGTGCTGAATTTACTGAAACCGAGCTTGAAACCACGAAAAACTGGTTAAGCAATCGCGCCGTGACTATCTATGGTGGTACGAATGAAGTTCAAATGAACATCATCGCAAAACGGGTTCTTGGCTTACCTGATTAAACTAGTCAGCATCTCTTTTCGATCATAAAGATGGCGCCCTTAAACAAGGCGCCATTTTTGTTTCCGGACCGGGAAACCCACGTCTCATACTCTCTGTGACTAGCATCACAGCCTGACACATCCGTTTCCATTCATTGCCAAACTTACACCGTTCAGCGACTAGCATCTGTGAGACCTCACAGCGCTTATCTAAAGTAAGGCCATCAAGTCTTAGCGAATGAGTACGAAATGGAACAATCACAGCTATCTACACCTGCTCCAATTACAAACGAACCCCATGAACTTCTACTAAAGATTACCACCCAGGGGCGCTACTCAGGTAAGGCTGAGACAAACCTGCTCCCATTTCGCCTCGAGTCAAACCAATACCTGGTTGCCGCAACCAACATCAAAAACAAAATCAAGCCGGACTGGTATCTGAACCTGAAAGAAGAGCCGATCGTGCAGCTAGAACTTGGTGGCGCCCAGTTCTATGCAAAGGCCATCACGCCTACAGGCAATGAACGGCTTCGGCTTGTGACCATGTTGAAGGATATGTTTGAGTTTCCGGACAAAATCCCAAGGGAAACCGCTGCAGTGATCCTCACGCCACTCTGCTAGATCGCTATTACCTACAATTCTTCCAATTTATGCTGATCGACCCTTTTCTTTGAGGCAGGCTATACTGCTGCTTCATCTGTAGGAAGTTCATTGAATATAGCGACCAGCACCAGGGTTGATCCGAACCTGGAACATGATAAATCTATGTTCGCTTCATTGAAGCAACGCGACTACCTGTTCTTGTGGATTGGTATGTTCGGTTCTGCGTTCGCAATGAACATGCAACTGGTTGCCCAGGGCTGGTTGGTTTATGAGATGACCTCCTCGGCCATGAACCTGACCTATGTCACCCTCGCTTTTATGCTCCCCCAGGTAATATTCTCACCAATCGGCGGCGTCCTGGCGGATCGTATCAAGAAAAAACCAATTATCGCCTGGGCACCTTTTGCGAACGGTCTCGCTACCATGTGGATGGCTTACGTTATCATTGGTGGCCACGTCACCTTCGAGCATTTTATTATTGTCGGGGCGTTTAATGGCACCGCCATGGCCCTGTCGATTCCGGCGCGAACCGCATGGATTCCGGAGATTGTTGGCGAACGGCTAATGTTCAATGCCATGGCATTTAATACAGCCTCCTGGAATCTATCCCGGATTCTCGGACCGGCACTGGCAGGCTTTATGATCGCTGTATTTGCCGGTGGAGACCAGACCTCCGCGGACGGCGTCGGACTGGTTTATGTTGTGCTATCTGCCCTGTACATCATTTCATCCTTGACAGTATTTCTAATTTCTAATGAAGGCAAACCCATGCCTGCAGGTAAGGCATCGCCGTTAGACGACCTGACCGAGGGGATGCGTTATGTCGCAACTTCTCCCGCCGTTGGCGGATTAATTTTGCTTTCGATTTACCCATTTCTATTTGGCCTGTCAATTAACACGTTTCTACCCGCCTACAACCGGGACATTTTGATGGGTGGCCCAGATGATCTAGGCCTGCTACTGACATCAATGGGTGGTGGCGCGATTATCGGCTCCCTGGTACTCGCGAAACTAGGTGATCTACGCCATAAGGGCTATTGGGTGATGGCCACCAGTGTCGGTTGGGGCATTGCGGTTGCGAGCTTCGCATTAACGGACCAGTTCATTGCATCCTTTATTGTGATCGGCATTGTGGGTTTTGTTTCTGCCGTGAACATGTCAATGAATCGCAGCCTCGTACAGCTACAGGTCACGCAGAATATGCGCGGTAGAGTCATGAGCATTGATCTCATGTCCCACGGCTTGATGCCGCTTGGTGTTTTACCTATTGGATATATTGCGGACAATATTAGCGTTCAGGCCGCCTTGATCACCAGCGGCCTTATTCTCGTTTTACTCACTATTGTTTCTGGCATCCTTATGCCTGCTGTACGTGGCATCAATACCGGATATGTTGAAGACTAGTCGGTAAATACTGGCATTGCGCCTAATTCCCAGAGTATGACCGTGGCACCTAAAAGTGCCGCACACATGACCAGACCAACAGCAACCAGCGCACTGGCAAACAGAAATCCTCTTTCCTTCGGAATCTGCATAACGATAGGCACACCAATATAAAGTAGGTATACGGTATAACCTGCGGCTAAACAGCCAAGAATAATATCCAACCAGAGAAGTGGATAAAAACCGGTTAAGCCTGTCACAAACATCGGAAAACAAGTGTAAGCAGCAACTGCCATACCCTTACCAGGTGTTGAAGTGTTTGCCTGATAAGTTTCCGACATCCAATGCACCATGTAACCAAGAAAACCAACACCTAATAGAATTGCGATGTAAAACAAGACCATAATTTGTCCAGCACTTTCCGGCGTTAGCTTGATGACCCTATCGCCTAACTGCCAACCAACTTCTGTTGAACCAAAGTACCAGGCAATCGGTGGCGCAAGCGCGACCAGTGCAATTACCTGCACATAAAGCGCTAGAACACTCTTATCTTCGAGCCGGATGCGTTCCCATGCCGCTGTCGGGGAGAAAAGAATAGCCAAAAGGTGTCTCATGATTCAGCCTCAATTATGTTTGTTATCGTTAACTTGCGTATCTTCATCGAACAGTATTCGTTCGGCTTCTTTGTCCATATCCTCATACTGTTCATGGTTCACTGCCCAGACGAAAGCCATTAAGGAACCAAAGACAATGATGAGACTGATAGGTACAAGCATAAATATTGCTTCCATCTAATCTTGCTCCTCGATATTGGTTTCCACATACAGCAGTCTATTCGCATTCAGAATGACCAGCAGAGAACTAAAGGACATGCCCAGCGCCGCCATCCAGGGTTGCAATACACCTAGCACCGCAAGGGGTATGACACTGACGTTATACAAAACAGCCCAGACCATATTTTGCTTGATGATTGCCCTTACTCGTTGAGCATAAGAGAGCAACACCTGCAACATGGCAACATCCTGGCTTAATAATGTGGCATCTGCTGCATCCTGCACCACAATATCCACAGGACTGACTGCAATGGCCGTATTCGCTGCCCCCATGGCCGCGGCATCATTGACGCCATCACCTACCATCAGCACCTTTTCACCCGCGGCTTGATAAACCCTGATCTGTTTAAGCTTATCTTCTGGCGATGCTTCTGCTTGCCAGTCTTCAATATCCAGCGCCGAGGCAATCCGTTGTGCTTCAGCTTTCGCATCTCCGGTCAATAGTGACACGCGATAAGCATGCTTCAAGGCAGCAACTAACGACATTGCATCCGCTTTAATTGCATCTGAAAATTTAATCCAGGCAAGTGGTTTATCGCTCGATAACAATACCCAAATACCTTCGCCAACTGGTCGCTCAAGGGCTTGCTGACAAAAGCTCGCTTTACCAAATCGATATCGCTGTCCTGCAACAATGCCTTCAACACCTTGTCCAGCATGAACTTGAACGTCAGATGCTTGAACAGCGCCTGTATCGGGCAATGCATTTGCAATTGGATGATGACTCGATTGTTCTAGCGCACCACAAATCGCGAGTACTTCCGATTCAGACTTGTCCCCAAGCAACTGCACTGCCTCGATTTGTAATTGGCCCCTGGTCAGGGTGCCAGTCTTATCAAACACAATTCGGTCAACCTGAGCCAATTGCTCCAGTAGCTTACCTGTTCGAACTACAACACCCTTTTGCTTCAAGGCTGTAACCGCGACCGTGTAAACCACAGGTGTTGCCAATGACAAGGCACAAGGGCAGGAAACGACCAGGACCGTGATCAAAATAACAAACCAATCTTCAGCACCAAGTAGATACCACCCAAGACCACTCAAACATGCTGTTAGTAATATAAAGCCAATAAAGTAGCTAGCTACCTTGTCTGCCAAAATTGAAAATGCCGGCTTGTAAAGCATTGCTTCTTGATGAAGATTGGAGACTTTACGAATGACAAACTCTGATGGTGGTACCTTTACTTCTATCACCAACATCTGATCATGGTTTA
>CBDUKY010000021.1:0-15592 GCA_965367925.1 uncultured Pseudomonadales bacterium
ACACAATGTCGAGGCTTCCTACACCCACCCTATCGGTGATCGCTGGGAACTAGACGCGAGGGTTCGCTATTACACACAAGATAGCGCTGATTTTTACGCGGATATCTTTCCTTTTCGTGATGCCCAGAATTTTCTCGCCAGAGACAAGGAACTCGCTACCTTTGATAGTGCGAGTATTGGTGGCGGTGTGAGCTATACCTTTAGCCAGACAGGATTTTGGATATTTAGTAAGGGCACCCTTAACCTCTATGCTGACTATGTAATGTTCGACTATGCGGATTTTAGTGATGTTACCGCTGGCGCAGCCCTGGGTACTGAACCCTTGTATGAATTCGACGCCATTGTATTACGAGGCTTTGTTTCTCTCTGGTTCTAAGGTTTAGCCAGGCAAGAAGTGAACCGGATAACTAATTCTGGTTTCCTGGACATTCTTTGCACCAAAGTTAAACAGTTGTACACGCTGTAACACCCTGGCGATTAACTCACTATCTGACACTTCCGATGCCAGTACCAGGCAGTTAGACACAGAGCCATCTGGCTGAATCACAAGTTCAAGAACAACCTTGCCCAGTAGGCCTGGGTTCTTTCTCAAGGCCCGATTATAAATCGCGAAGATTGCCCCCTTGTTGGCGTCAAAGACGCGCCTGACTTCCTCGATGCTACGCACATTCGTGTTCTCTGGTCGCACCAGACGCACGGCCCCTGTGACTTCAGTTATATCTTCTTCGGCTTCGACAATCGTGCTTTCACGACCAGCAAGGGCGATACCACCTGTCTCGTTGGAAAGCTGGCTTATATCAACACTCGCCTGCCTTGCACTATCTTTTGCAGTAATTAGATTGCGTGCTAACTTCGCTTCTGAACCACGCCCCTGACTTAGACTCGCTGTGTCTTGTAATTTACTGGGATCGAGGGCCTGACGCATTTCTGCGAGATCATCTTGAAAAGCAAGAATCCCGGCTTGCCTGGCTTTTTCCCGCGCCTGTTTCACCGTCTGTTTTACTGGTGCGACAATCGCCTCGGCAATTTCCTGCCTGGGTTCAGGTGGTTTCGGTAAGGGTTGTTGTTCTGGTGTCACGACTTTCGGCTCAACAATCGGCACTGGCTTCGGCAATATAATTTCTGCATAGGTTGCCGGCTTGTCCCCGGGCTTTGTTGAGGTGGTTTCTGCTAGAGGAATACTGGCAATAATAGCTGACAAGGTAATCACACCAATCAGATGCCCTAGCAATTGTTTTTGAAATCGGCGCTCGGCCGGGGTGCTATGCCAGGGCACACCACTGGCCACATATACAAGTGTACTCATGATGCAGCCTCCTTTTCTCCTACCTGGTTAACAGCCAGTGCAATCTGGGTAAATGCGGCAGTCTGGCAAGACAGCATGACCCGCTTTAAAAACGCATAGGGAAGTGCCTTGTCTCCCATAATCGTCACCTTGCCTTCAAAGCTTTCAGGATCTGTCAGTTGTTCGCGCTGCAGCATGGCTTCTCTGGTTAAGCCAGCAACCAGGGCGTCGATTTGTTGCTTATCTTCCGCCATAAGCGCTGCTACCGAGGCAATGGATTTACCTTGCAGCAACAAATCATCGGCATTTACTTCAATGGATACCCTTTGCTCAGGTTTTTCCTCTGCCATCGAATCCGGTAGCTTGATTGCCGATGTGGTTTCCAATACCTCAACATCATTGGCATTCACCATCAGGAAAAAAACCAAAATGGTGAAAATATCCATCAGTGACACCAGGTTCAGGGTAGGTGGTTTAGTGACCTGTCTTTGACTTCTGGTTCTTGCCCGACTCATGGTTAACCTGCCTTTGTCCTGGATTGGTCATTGGGGATGTCGCCAAGGGACAACTCTGGAAATAGTTCATGTTGTCGTCGTTCACCACTTTTCACATCTGGATAGGCACGAATACCATCCATCACAGATACCAGGGTTTGATAATCGGTATCTGGTGCTAGCAAGATGGTTGCATCTCGCTTTGACGGCAGCCTTTGTTTTAGGCCCTGCATCACTAGCGATAAGGTTTCGTAATCATGCTGACCATTCGCTTTGCGAGGGATCTTTTGAATCACGCTGCGCTGATCGGCAATAACAAGGGCATCAGCTAGAATTTGAACCTCCAGATGGATTGCTTCCTCCGCGTTCTTGCTTGCTACGCCGTCACCGGGAAAATCCAGTTCAATAACCGTGGTATGGGTAAATACCAGCGACAGCAGAAGCACAGGCACTAGCACGATCATCAGATTCATAAACGGCGTGACATCTAACTCCGGTGTCTCTGCTTGTCTTCTCATTCGTTTATGTCGCATTGCAACCTCCTATCAGCTTACGGATTGCCTACTGCACTGGCTTTGAGCGTTCTGCAAAGTTAAGAAACTTAACGATCGCAATATCAAGACTCTCAACAATGGCTTTGGTTTTACCTTGTAAATGGGAGTGCACAAGTAATAGTGGGATCGCCACCATCAGTCCAAAGGCAGTGGTGTTCATGGCAATAGAAATACTCTGGGAAAGGAGTGTTGCCTTTTCTGCTGGATCAGCATTGGCGACGGCGGTAAAGGCGGCAATCAAACCAATAATGGTGCCTAACAAACCCAACAAGGTAGCAATGTTTGCAAAGGTCGCGAGATAAGGTGTGCGCTTTTCGATTGCTGGCAAGGCTTCTAATAGCCCTTCCTCCATCGCATATTCAACATCCTGGCGACGACGGCTGGTTTCCATTCTCGCAAGCCCTTCTTTAAACACCTGGCTTACTGCCGACCCTGGTCTCTGGGTCCTCTTTAGCAACTCTGGCAGTTGACCTTTTGCCAGCAGTGGCAGAAGCAGATCATAGTCACGGCGGTTAGCGCGCATGGTGCCAGCAAGAAATACATACCGCTCAATCGCAATAGCAAGACCAGTTGCTAACACAAGGGCGATTGGCACCATAAACGGGCCACCGGATTGGAAAAAGCGAATTAAACTCGTAAGCATTTCCATGATTAGTTCTCCAAAGTTTGTTGTGTAGATGAATTGTCCGAATTACTGCGAACACGATTCAAACGGGCTCTATAGGCAAGCTCGCGTTTAAATTCCGCGGGATAAATCGGGTGTAGAAAATTCTGATTTTCAAGGGTGAATTGACGCTCTGGTACAACGGCATCAGAAGCAGCCTGCCAGGGCAGGATATAAAGCACCTTCGGTAGTTCCTGATTACCAGAAATCACCGTCTCTTCTAGATATATTTTGTCTTCACTTGCTTTCGCATAAAGAGATATTTCAAAACAGGCAATACCAACAACCAACATTTTCACTATGGTGATACACAAGGTTTTCATGGTGTTCTCCCGGCTATCTGGTTATTTGTGTCAATCCTTCTTGATAGATCAGATATCCAACCAGCGACACGCTGATCAGGTGAGTGTGCGACCTGCTGGTAATGCTTAAACTGAACGAGTGCGGCAGGCAGGTCCCCTAGATAAAGTTCATATAGGATGCCAAGGTTAAAGCGTGCATATTCATGGTCCGGTTGTTTATCGAGGCAAGCGAGATAAGCTTGCTCTGCTTCATCAAAGGCATGGGCGTGACGTAGCAAGCGAGCCAGGGTCACAAGCAACTGACAATCATCAGTAATTGGTGTATTTCGCAGGACCGATAAGGCCTCCTGGGCCCGATCGGTCTGGCTATACAAGATGGCAAGATTAAGTGTTGGCGCTACATAGTAAGGGTAGCTCGCCTGTAACTGTTTTAAGACTGCCTCCCCTCGATCAACCTCTCCTTGCTGAATAAAAATCATGGCCTCAGCAAAGGCGCTTGCCGCTTTCGGATTATTCACCTGGCGGCGGCTTTTAACTTCCCTTAGCGGCCTCGCTGCAATCAGTTCACTAGCTGCTTGCGTGCGGTCAACCAGCACAACCTTCTCGGCAGACCGATCACCCTTACCAATCGGCAAGGAATTAACACTAGAACAAGATGCACAGAGCACAAGCAGGCTGCTCGAGATAAGCTGGCTAATAGAGGACTTCAGCATAGGCCACCTCCATCTCTTGTCGTTCATAGCGTCCAGGGGACAAAATTGCCAGGGATTGCAGACTCTCGTCTATCCAGCTATTCCAGCGTTGTTGCCAGCCCAGCTGCAGGTTGCGCTGATAAATGGCAATGGCCTGCTCCTCAAACGGAAAAGCCTGCTCTTCGAGCAATATCTCATACTGGGCAAGCTCGAGTGCATTCAGACCGTTGGGTCTCGCAGAATCAATGAGTGATCGGGCAAGGTGTTGATAGACCCGGCCAGTCCGGTGATTTGCTGCTGTGACAAATTCATAAACCCCAACAGCTTCAGTGATGGCATAGGCGTCAAGGGCTGCCTGCATTAGCTTACGTTTACGCTTCAGGCTTTTCTTTAAAGGCAAGCCCAGTTTATAGGCCTCAAAATCCTCCAACACCTGATCTGCCAGATACAAGGCAGCGTCTGCAGCAAGAAATTTAATCCGATCTGTTTGGTCAGTGACTGGCAGTGTCTGAAATGTTTTAAGCTTTTTCTTTAGCCAGTATTCTCGTTTTTTGGTTTCCCCGGCGGCCAGATACAAGCTGTCTAGATGCGTCATGGCTTCAAATCGTAAGCTGGCTGGCATCTCGTATTCATGGGCATAGTGGCGAAAGCTATCAATCGCCATTTCAGTATTGTTGGCTTGTAAGTACAACTCCGCAGCCCGATATTGTGCTTGTCGCTTCACTTCATCATCTTGCGTGTGACTCACAATCTCGATCAGCACAGAAGCCGCCTCGTTATATCGCTGCTGACTTTCAAACAAGGCAACTAGTCTTGGCGGAATTTCTGCACTTAACCGATGACGTGGATGCTTATGTCGAAAAGCCTCTAACTGGCTTGTGGCCCTCGCTAAATCACCCATATTTTCAAATAGCAGCGCAACATCATATTCAGCAGCAATACTGACATCGGCCTTATCATCAATCTCTGACAAGGCTTGATAGAAGCCAATGGCTTGCTCTATTTCACCTGCTGCTTCAGCTATTTCCGCCTGCTTAAAAACCGTTGCGAGCAACCTCTCCTCGATCTGGGGCGTCGGGCCAAAATGCGCGAGCTGTTTTCGGTATCCAGCCGCAGCCTTGTCATAAGCGCCAAGTGCAAAATAGCTATGTGCTGAGGTGGTAAGGGCAACCCGATACAAATCTTCATCGGAACCTGATGGTGAGCTGATTACCGTTTCAGCCAGGCGTGCAGCAAGGGCATATTGACCTGATTGATAGGCCAGAGTTGATGCTTTAAGTGCTGCTGGCGCAGCCCGTGAGTCCAGCGGAAATGTTTCCGCAAAGCGCACATTGGCAGCAATACGCTCAGAGATAAGTGGATCAGACATCTCTTCGTCTTCCGCCATCACCTCATAGAGAAGCACAACACCATAGGCTGCTTCTCGGGCATATTGAGAGTCAGGGTAGTCGGCTAGCAATCTTTCATAGGATAAAACTGCACGCGCCGGCTGACCACTGTCGGCGCGTGCCTCTGCCTGCAAAAACAGCATCTGGTCGCTGCCTACTTCGCCTGCAAAGTTGGTTAGCCAACGGTCATACCCTGCCGCGGCTAGAACATATTCAGTTGCTTGATGACTTTTTTGTGCGCTTGCATGAAGCCGGCTAATCTCAGCTTCAAGAAACCCTCGAAGCACTGTTTGATAGCTTGCGAAAACAGGATCGCCGTGCATCTCATAAAATTTGCTTTGTTTATCATATTGGTGAACAAAGTCTTGTTGCATCTGGTTAATTTGTGACGAAAAGCCTGCCAGACGGTAGGTATCAATAACCTGCAATGCAATCTGAGGTGCATCCGGGTTGAGCGGGTTCTCAAGCAAGAATCGCCGCCAGGTGCGCGCGCTATCTTCAAAGCGTTGTTTAGTTAGATACCAGTCACCGAGGGCGCGATAGATTTGTGTTTGCCAGGCCGGTTTCGATGCTGCTGCCATTAAGGTTGAAAGGGTTTCAGGTCCGTCCAGATAATCCAGGGCAATGACAGTGACCCGCAGCAGGTCGGCATTTAGCTCCTTATGACCAGATGGTTCCGATGCCGCCATCAACTTGAAAGCATTTACCGATGCATCGAGGGATGCATCAAGGTCACCCATCTTAAAATTCGCCCAGCTCAACATATAGGCAGCATGAAGCTGATACTTGCCTGCTGCACTGGCGACTAGCCGATAATCAGATTGCGCACCCTTGTAATCATCCTTTGAGAATCGAAGTTCAGCGCGACGAAAATAAGCTTCTTGCAGTACGTCATTTTCCACTACTGCCCCGGTGCTAGTATTTGCATTGATAATCCGCGACAAGCTTGTTTCCAGATCAGACTGCAAACCTTGTTGATCCTGCGCCCTGGCAAGTTGATAGGTGAGTGAAGCCGCATCACTGCTCGCCTCTGGAAGCTCAATTATGGTGTTTAACCTATCAATAATCGCAGCGTAACTTACTTCTCCTGACATGGAAGCTTCTTCTGTCGCTTGGATTTCCAGATTCACGAGCCGCTTTGAGACTTCATATTTCTGTTGGGAATTCGTGCCGTTCTCGGCCACAAACCGGTACAGGCTAATAAGCTGATCCCTGTCTGGTACCAGTGGCTCAGGTGAAAATACTGGCGCGGCTGGCAAGCTGTTCAGGGTTTCCGCAACACTGGGACCAGGCGGTGCTAACTTGTCCGCTGAAAAGAAACCGCAGGCAGTCAAGGCAAGGCTGCTTATCAGCGCGAGACCTGACAATCTTATATTTGCACCTGGTAATGCGAGACCGATCATTGGCCTGCACTCCCATCTCGACGACCTAGTTTTGCAAGGCGTGCATCGGTTAAGCGAGCAAGATCGTAACCCATGGCCACAAGCTGCTGGGACAGCCTGGTGTTATCTGCATCAATGCGATCCTCTAAGCCAGCTATCAAGCTTGTGGTTGAGGTATGTAATGCATTGTCTGCGAGATATAGCAGCCTGTCTGTACGACTGGAGAGGTCCAACATTCGTTGACTAACACCGGCGCTTGCCCAGGTATTTTCCTCTGCCTGCTGAATGCGATTAACGCGCTGTTTGGCAACTGCAAGCTGGGCTTGTTGATCTTGTAATCTAACCTGTCTTTGTCGCAATCGAATTGGCAAATCTTGCCAGATACCAAACATGACCTTGCCTTGAAGCCGCAACAAACGATCTTGTAGCGGGTTTGTTGCGAGCTTCTGATGTTTACGCTGCAAGATTGTGACTGTGGAACTCAGGTGCTGCAGTCGCTCAATCGTCGCTTGTTCCTCTGCCGTTGCATATGGCAAAAGCGAGCCAGGATCTTCAAGGTTGAATACCGGGGTCACTGAACGATTAAGGGCCCCTAGACGCTCGCTTAATACGGCTAATCGCTGCTCAAAACCATTCTGTTGCACACTTTCTTTTAAACGGCGCTTCTCCCGTTGTTGCTCGGCGTCAACAAGTAATAAGACGTTCAGGTTACGGCGTTTTTCAACTAGCTCATGATAGGTATCACTTAGCCGCTGCCACTGCCTGGCCGTTTGTTGAACCGCTTCAGAGGCTAGCCATTGCGCCCAGGCATCATGTCCCATTTCGTCACCAAGGGTCTGGGCCAGGGTCAGCTCTTTGCCAAGAACGCCAGACAGAAATTCAGAAACCTGCATATCAGAGAGGTTTTGTTTCAGCGCGGCCAGCCTTACCTGACGCGCCTTTATCTTATCCAACCCTTGCTGATAGGCCGTGAAGGCAACCTCATCACCCCTTGCTTTACCAAGACTAAAGGCTAATGCCCCATGGGCTGATACAGTCGCCGGATGCCAGGGTTCATTTACTGTCAGATAGTGCCAGGCTCTGCTTGCCCCATCGAAATCAGCTTGTTGCATACTGAGATGGGCTAGCCTGTATATGGCCAGCGGTCCAACTTGATGGGTGGCTGTTACCTTTGTTAACAGCGCCTTACTTGCCGCAACATTGCCAGACCCGGCATAAATATCAGCAAGCGCAATATCAGCCCGTTCTATAATCATTAACTGTTCGTAGTTAGATGCTGATTGCCCGGTCAGGTTCGTTAGTAACCGGACAGTCTGGTTCTGCTCACCTGCCGCTGCAAATGCTGATGCGAGATTGAATTGACCATAGAATCGCAATGAAGACCCATGCGAGATTTTCTCTAGCAGGCGCTCTGCATCATTAAAGTTGTTAGCAAGTCGGGCCTGCTCTGCTTGCAAAAAATAATATTCATCGTCGGTGTTTTCAATATAGGGACCTTTTCGAAACCAACCAGGTTTGGCGGTGGCAGCACTTGAAATAAAGCTTGCCTGTAGATCTACCATACTTTGCTCAAAGCGAGGCCAGTCACGCCTACGGTATGCATCCCGGGCAAGATACAGGTGCAGGCGTGACTGATCCTCGGGTAACAGGGCAGCTTCATCCAGGGTTGATAGAAGTTCGATGCCATGGTCCAGCAAGCCAAGTTCAAAGGCCGCCCCGGCCTGGGTCATGACCATTTTCGGACCGATGTCATTTATTGGACTAGCGGCTTTTACCTGGCTAAAGGCTTTTTGTTGGCTAAGGGCTTTTTGTTGGCTAAAGGCTTCTTTTTGGCTAAAGGCTTCTCCCTTCAATTTATAGTAGGCCACTGTGGTGTAGGCACCGGTCAGGTCGCCTTGAAACTGGTGAAACAGTGCATGTCGTAGTGGTAAGTCTGTTTGATCTGCATTCGCAACCTGCCGAAAGCAGCCAATCAGCACACATACAGTTAAGAAAAATCCTATTCGCCCGGTCATCTCTGGTCATCCCACCTAGAACAGGTTCGCAACGAATTCAGGTTGTTGGGAGCCAGTGCTATCGGTCACCTTGAGTTCTACATATACAGGCTCAAAGGATTGTTCGAAGGTTAAACTGGTGGCGCGTTTATAGGCTCGCTCATGAGGACCAATACCCGTAAAGAATGCAGTTAGCCGATTTTCGCCCTGCTTCGCATTGCCAATGTATAGCTTCTGTACACCACCGCGGTATAACGCATCTAATTCACGTGCGGTATACAGATGGTGAGTCACGTCTTCACCATTTAGCTTCACGGTAACCGCATCCAGGGTAAAGAGCTCACCAATATCCATTGCTAAATACACTGCAACGCGAGAACTCGGCGGATAGAGTAGATCCTCTTCCAATATCTGCAGCTCTGCATTTAGTTGCATCACTTCCTGCTCTAACTGCGCAAGTTCCGCTGATGAAACCATGTCCTCTGCTGCTATCGCAGAAGTTGCGCACATGATAAAGACAGCAATGACGAGCGTTTTAATCAAACTCATGATTATTGTCCCTCGCTTATCGAAACTGGTGACTTGATTAGCTGTCTGAGACGATTGACATATTTGCTCTCGTCACCTGGCTTATAACCCTGATGGATAAAATCAATTTTCCCATCACGATCAACCAGCACAGTGAAAGGCATGGCACTCACATCGAACTGTTCGCTAACCTTTTGATCGCTATCCAGCACCAGGGGGAAATCAAGTTTTAGGCGTTCAACTATACGTCGCGCCCTGGCTTCATCTTCATCCACATTGACACCGAGGACGACGAAGCCCATCGGTTCGTAGCGTTCGTGGATACGCGCCAGGATTGGCATTTCCTGCCTGCAGGGACCACACCAGGACGCCCAGAAGTTAATCAGCACAACCTTGCCGCGATACTCCTGCATCCGCAGATTTTCACCGGTTAAACTCTTGAGCGTGAAGTCAGGCACAACTTCTGACAAACCCACGGCGAAGGTCGTGAGCGGGAGGGTAGCAAGTACAAAATAAGCTACAAATTGTATTAGTGAGCGTTTCATTAGTGCGCCTCCGCTACATCAAGCTCGTCGCTCATTTGCATCAAGCTACGAGACATATGCATTTTTCCGGCACCATCAATAATGATGGCATCGAGGCCACTCAATCGGTTGATAAGTTCCAGACCTTTTTTAACCCCAAGGACAAATACGCTTGTTGATAGGGCATCCGTTGCTGTTGCCTCAGGACCTATGATTGTCACGCTAGTGACTTCTCGCGCTGAGACACCCGTCACACGGTCAATAATGTGGTGATAACGCACGCCATCTTTTTCAAAGAATCGTTCGTAATCACCAGAAGTTGAAACTGACACATCCATCAGCGGTAACACGGCAACCGAGGCACCCTTTTGCCTTGGATGTCTAATGCCAACCACCCAGGGTTCACCTAGTCGGTCACCAATAATTCGACTATCGCCACCAGCACTGACCATGGCTTGTTTAAAACCTCTACCACGGAGGATATCTATACCCTTATCAACGGCGTGGCCCTTGGCGATGCCACCTAGATCCACATAAACGTGATCGTTATGAAATCTAACGCTACGGGTTCGATAGTTAAGTTCAAGATTTCGGTAGTTGATGCTCTTTACTGCATCTTCGATAGTTGCCTCATCCGGTTTTTGCTTATTCCGATAGTCGTAGTAGCGACCTACCGAGGCATAGGTAATGTCAAATGCGCCGCCAGTTAAAATCGAATAGCCCTGGCTTGCGCTTAAAAGACTAAATAGCTCATCGCCTACTGGGACAAATTCATGTGCAGCTTCACGGTTAAGTCTCGAAAGCAGACTGGAATCGATATAGGGGCTCATGACCGCATCAATACGGTGCATTTCTGTCATCACCGCAGCAATCGCTTCACAGGCACTGGCTTCATCTTCAGCCCACAGCTCAACATTGATCGGCGTGCCCATGATTGCTTCAGTACCGTGAAACCAATATCCACCTTGCTTTGCTTCACCTTGCGAACATACCTGACGATCTAGCTCTGCTGCTTCAAGACCTCCGTAGCAGAAAAACATAATCAGTACGGCTGCTCCTATACGTAACATCATTTCGATGGCCCAAGTAATAATTGAGGCTAGTCTTCACTTGTTACGAGGCAATTGCCACGGCAATTGTTGTTTCTGTGGATGGCTTCAAAGCTAAAACGTGAACTAGACAACGTTTAGGGTCTAGTTGTGAACTAGTTCACAAAGGCGCGAATCTCTGGACGGTTACCGTTGGGTAATGAACGGTAGACACTCACTCGTAAAAAGGGACTGTTAGATACCTTCAGGGGAAAGGTCGAGGGCCATATAAACATCAGCACGTTGATAATCAGTATTGAGAGGTGAAGGCATCTGCTGAAAGCCCATACGTTTATATAAGCCAATTGCAGGCAAGAGGCTCGAATTGGTTTCAAGGTAGATCTTCTTATAGCCACCTTGCCGGGCTAACTTTAATGCCTTGTAGCCAAGCAACCAACCAAGGCCTCGACCTCGCATGGACTTGAGTATGCCCATCTTGGCGAGCTCGACCTGCCCTTCATCCCGCGGAATAAGTGCACAGGTGCCGACAACCTGGCCGCTGGATTGCTCAATAGCAAATAAGATCTCACCACCTGGCGCAATAACATATGCCTCTGGGTCATCGAGAATGCGCTGGTCTGCGGCTTCCATCTCAAAATACTCAACAATCCAGTCACTATTAATACGACGAAAATCTTCCACATAACGTTCGTCGTAACCAATGACTTCAATACCGGGTATGTCTGGTGCTTGCAGTTGCTGGAATCGGTGGTAGAAACTCTTGTTGTTGATAGCACGCTCGATACTTGCGATATCACCGAGAAAATCTACATTGGTTTCATCGATCACGGCCTGCAAAGCACGCTGGATATCTTGCCAGACCGTCTCAAGCGCCTGTCTTTGTGCCTTGCCTTTGCTGGTGAGCGCAAGTACACGCTTACGTTTATCCTTAGGGTCCTTATAGGCAGCGATCAGCTCTCTTGCTAATAATTCCTTTGCAACCTGATTCACCGACGGGTGAGACACCCCAAGACTTCTGGCAATCGCTGTTACCGGACTTGGGCCAGCTGTCAGTAGATAGTAGTAAACCGGAAACCATCTAGGCTCAAAATCAATCTGACTATCCCGGTAAATCCGGATGCCATCTTGCATAAGGTTGTCAGAAAGTCGCTTCAGACGGCTTGCCAACGCCAGTGGACCGAGGGATTTGAGGAGATCTTCAGCCATCATATTTATGATATATAGGTAAGTAGTTACGCATTAAACTACATATATGAAGTATGTCAACTCGTCTTTAGCCGCTCGTCAACGCAACGGCAAGTGGGACAATCCTTTCGCCAGGATTCACGTAGAACTGGACAAACTTGTGGTTTCATCGATGTTTTTAGATCCAGGGTTATGGTGATCCACGTTATACGTTTAGAATGCCAGCTGCATTGGTCCGAGATAAGGAACGCCCTTGAATTCGCAACAGATGATTGAACGCCAGAGCCTGCCGACGCCCCTGAAACTGGCGTTTATTGCCTATAAGTGGATCTTTGTTGCCCCGTTCCTGGTTTTTACCACCGTTATCCTTGGCCTCATTATCATGTTGATTTCAGCCCTGGGTGCACCGGACTTTGCTTCCCGGGTCTTTGCTACAACCTGGGCACGGATAAATTCTGCCACTGCCATGATGCGCGTAGACGTCAAAGGGGCCGAGAAGATCGACAAACACCAGTCCTACATTATTGTCGCCAACCACCAGAGCCTGATCGACATCTATGCCCTGTATGGCTTTCTTGGTATGGATATCAAGTGGGTGATGAAAAAGGAGCTCCGCGCCGTGCCTATCCTGGGTATTGCTTGCGAAATGATGGGCCATATTCTTATTGACCGTGGCAATACTGATGCCGCACTTGCGAGCATCAATAGCGCCAGAGAGCGCATTAAGGATGGCGTTAGCGTGGTATTTTTTCCTGAAGGGACTCGTTCAAGGAGTGGTGAACTAAAGCCATTTAAGAAGGGCGCATTTCGTTTTGCACAAGAACTTCAGTTACCGATCCTACCAGTGGTAATCCATGGCACAAACAAAGTATTACCTTCCGATACCATTGATCTGATGCCAGGCCATGCAACTATCGAGTTTCTTGAGCCAATTCCGACAAGCAATTTGGAATCAACTGACGTGGCGGAACTCTCGCGGCAAGCGAGGGAGAAAATTCACGCAGCTCTAATGCAAGCAGAGAACGGCCACCAGGTCATCTAGCTAAGACCCACTCGCTATGGGCCTTACATGGCAAACAACTGAAGTAAGGTGAGCACTTACTAATGCGCATATTACTTCTTTTTTCTCTTACCTTTTGCGCGGCGTTTCTTCGGTGTTTTTTCTGTGGATTTACGGGCTGCAGCAAATTTTGATTTGATCGCATCGGCTTTTCGCTCGGGGCGTTCAAATGCATGAGGCTGCTTCGCCTTCTCAAAATCAATTACTTGCTCGTCGGACATGAAAATTTAGCTGGTTTACTTTTGCACAAGTGACTTATACCATGCGCCAGAGCCATACCCAAGCCAGCACTAGCTTGCTGGGAGGCAAACCAAGACAACACCCGATAACAACACGATGGTAAATATCCTTAACTGTGCTTAGAAACTCTGCAGACCGAATTCCCGTACTTCTTATCCTGTCGCTCACAGCGATAGATTTCATTCTCTATTTCACCGTCGAAAGCATGGCGGTATTGTTAGTCTATTTTGTACTAACAATCATTCCGAAAGGCTGCATCTGCGCCTGGAATCATCATCACCAACATACGGTTACCTTTAAGTGGCTACCCTTAAACCGTTTGTTAGAACTTAGCTATGCACTACACACTGGTGTCACAACTAATCTGTGGTTGTTGCATCATGTGCTTGGTCATCATCACAACTACCTTGACCAGACGAAAGATGAAAGCCGTTGGAAACGCAAAAGCGGCGAAAAGATGGGCATGATTGAATACACATTAAGTGTCGCACTGACAGCCTACTATCGGTGATTTGTTGTTGGTAAACGGTACCCGAAACACTACCGCGTCCACCTACTCTACACCATCCTCGCTTTTTCAATCGTCGCTACCCTTACCTTCTTAAACCCACTTCAGGGCTTGATGCTATTCGTTCTGCCGATGATCACGGGACTATTGATCACCGCCTGGGCAACTTATGATCACCATGCAGGGCTAGACGAAACAGAAAATCATTTTGCTGCTTCTTATAATAATCTGAACCGTATTTTTAATTTGCTCACAGGCAATCTCGGCTATCACACCGCGCACCACTACAAGCAAGGTGTGCACTGGTCAGACCTGCCAGCACTACACGAAAAGATAAAGCACGAGATTCCAGATCATCTCTACCACGACTCCATGTGGGATATTTTTGATCGCGGCTGGTTATTGCGTTTATTTGGTATGAACGCCTGACCTATCGCCACCACAGGTATATAGCATGAGCGAGATGCGAAGCGACGCCAACAAGTGTTTCGTGTGCGGACCGGGAAACCCTATCGGTCTGCAACTCACTTTTCGACTCGAAGATGATGTTTGTAAAGCAGAATTCACCCCCGCTGAAAACCATTGCGGCTATGACCAGGTTACCCACGGTGGACTGATATTCAGCGCCCTTGATGACGTGATGGCAAACTGGATTTTTCTCAAAGGCATCCGTGCCTACACCGCTAAATGCGATATTCGTTACAAGGCACCCCTACCCATAGGCACGCCGGTACTACTCGAAGGCAGATGCACTAAACAACGCGCCAGGTTAGTCATGATGCAAGGTGTTATGCGCCGGGCAGACAATGGAGACATTGTCGCTGAGACCGACGCTAGCTTTATGATTGATAACGCCAGTTAATCGCGCAATATCTCGTCAGCTAACAAACCCACCGACACAGCATACTTGTTAGCACAATTGTAGCTAAGAATACCGCGAAAGTTTGGTCCAACAAGATACGCGTTCTGCTCGCCTTCATCCGCGATCACCATGGCATAACTTGATTCAGGGTCCAGATTCTGAGGCACATCAACACCTTTCGACTGCCACTCGGTGATACTAAGCGGACGCGTGTGATGACGATAGGCACGGCAGCCTTTCTTCGGTGCTTCAGGTCTTAAGGTTTCGAAATCAATAGGACTGGTCAAGGTCACCGGGTAGCCCCAGGGCTCACCTTGACGCCAACCATTTCTTTGTAAATAGTTAGCAATTGATGCCCATACATCTAGCTGGTTGGACCAGATATTCTTCTTCCCATCCTTATCAAAATCCTGGGCATAGTTCAGAAAGCTCGATGGCATAAACTGATTTTGACCCATTGCACCGGCCCAGCCACCAACAAATTGTTCAGCAGGAATGTGACCCTGATCGAGAATCGTAAGGGCCTTGAGCAGCTCTTTAGTGAAAAAAGTTGTCCGCCTCGGATCATGACCGAGGGTCGCAAGAGATCGAATAATGCTGTACTTACCCTGGTAGCTACCAAAGTTAGACTCCAGACCCCAGAAGGCCACCAGAAACTGCGGATCAACGTCGTAAGCTGTGGCAATCGCCTTTAAATCTTCAAGATTGTCACGATAATACTGTCTGCCCTTATCAATGCGGTACTTTGTTACCCTGGCTGTCAGATATTCCTCAAAGGTCTGGGTGAACTCAGGCTGCCTACGATCAAACTTGAGTACCCTGGGGTCAGGCTCAAGTCCATCCAGCACCTTCAGAGTGGCAGGCTTAATACCCTGCTCAAG
>CBDUKY010000022.1:0-15530 GCA_965367925.1 uncultured Pseudomonadales bacterium
TTCCTCAGAAAATAGCTCCAGGTCTTCAACCCGGCTATCCAGACCAGCAATTGCTGCTGTATTGGCATCAACCAGTGTTGTATCAGCATCAGCACCCGCTGGACCCGCAGGGCCGGCTGGCCCTGTTGCACCATCAGCACCCGCAGGTCCTGCTGGTCCCGTTGGGCCAGCAGGGCCAGGTGTTAACTGAATATTCTCAATTGCGGCTGCATTCGTCGCAATTTCGCTATTTAGCGCCTCGAAGTTTGCATTCACTTCCGCTGCAAGCGCCGGCGTACCACTCTCAAAGGTCGTTAAATCAGCAGCAGAGGCCACCGCTGAAGTAAATACCAGTGTCGCAATCGCCGAGGGTAAAAACATGTGATATCGCATAAACGCAATCTCCTGATTAAGGTTTAGTCAGCGGACTCATGTGCAATTGACACAGATTTCCGTTCAGCGAGAACAATAGCCAAGGGTTCTGTAATACGGCATCACCCAAATAGGTGAGGGAGAAACTAGCGGCCAGCGGCACCGGTGCCTTTCAGGTTCAAGGCGCTAATAATTTGATTGGTCTTACGGGTGTAGGTTGCTTCACAGGAAACTAGCTGAGCGGCATCGATCAACTTATAGCCGAAGCTTTCTACCGGATCATATTCGAGGCTTTGATATTCAGGCAGACTAATATGAAAGGCAAAAATAAAGTGCTGGGTATCACCGATTTGTAACCGCAGGTGCGTGTCGATCTTATCGCGTGCAAGCGCGACAAGATTTCCTGTCGCTTCTTCTTCTGACAATTCTCTTAGCAACCCCTCGTCTGGCAGTTCGTCGTCTTCCATACGACCACCGAGAAACTCAAGTTTGCCTTCATTCTCGCTACCAGGATCACGTTTTATTGACATCAAATACCGGTGCGCAGGCCCATGGTCTTGATGGACACCGATAATCGCCTTCGCGACCTGGTAACTCATCTAGTCCACCATGTGGGATTTACCAAACGCATCAAGTAGATTCCGCGCCAGGGTAACAATTAGCGGATCAGCTTGCTTTACGACCTCAAGATTCTTGCCTTCATAGTCAAACTGACTCAAAACATAGCGCATGGTTTCTATCCTTCCGCGCATCTTGTCTTCACTTTTTACAATAACCCAGGGTGCTTCATCCGTGTCGGTCGTTTCAAAAATTGCATTTTTCGCTTCCGTATAATCATCCCACTTCTGCTGTGCCTCAAGATCGATTGGCGATAGCTTCCACTGCTTTAGTGGATTGGTCTGACGCTCCTCAAATCGGCGTGCTTGCTCTGCGCGACTAACTGACAGATAAAACTTAATCAGTGTAATGCCGCTCTTGACCAGCATATTTTCGAAAACAGGCGTCTGGGCTAAAAAAGTCTGGTATTCGTCGTCGGTACAAAAGGACATCACATGCTCAACACCTGCCCTGTTGTACCAGGAGCGATCAAAAAATACGATTTCTCCTTTTGATGGCAACTGCTTTACATAGCGTTGAAAATACCACTGCCCCTGTTCTTCCGTCGTGGGCTTTTCCAATGCAACAACGCGCGCCCAGCGAGGATTAAGATGCTCCATAAAGCGTTTGATCGTACTACCCTTACCTGCCGCATCACGACCTTCAAATACCAGCGCCAGACGCTGGCCAGTCTCCTGAACCCAGTTTTGTAGTTTGACGAGCTCAACCTGAAGCCAGAGTTTTTGTTGGTAATATTCGCGAATATCGAGACGTTCTGAATAGGGATAAACGTGACTAGAAAAATACTCCTGCACCAGCTCACGAGAAATAGGCTCACCGACCTGAAGTGGTCTAACATTATCGAGCGGCGTGTCTGTTTCCGCTACTTCCAGCGAGTCCATGACAAAATCTCGCCAGGTTTCCTCATTCGCTTGTTTTGCAGTCATTGACGTTTTTGCGCCTCACGTTTTTACGTCTCAGAGAGAGCCTCGCAGTTTAGCGCGGGTTGAAACAAAATCGATCTATTTAAGCGCTCTTTTCCGCTTTTTTAGCAACTGGTGCTGTGACATAAACCCTACAAAGTATCTCCTAACACCAGGGATTTAATCTCCCTTGCTGCTTTATCGAAATCCACGGCCCCGGACAAGACATACAAATCACAACCCTTGAGCAGGTCTATATAAGACTCCTGCAGTGCGGTACCAATGCGAGCATTGGCTTTTGGTAGTAGCAAGCCTGGTGACTTTACTACCGTGTTAATCAAGTCTGGGACACTCACTGGGTCAACAAGATCAAGTCGGGTTGGTGAGCCGTTTTGTCTGTCCCAGTCAAGGATCACAAACAGGTTCATCGCAGACGCTAATCTGAATTTACAATCAAAGGCTTGTTCGACAAAGGCATCGTATTTCTCTTCTAGTTCCCACAACGCTTCACTAGCCATAGCACGATAGCGACGCATGTCTACCTCACTGATCAATGATGCTAACTCTGGTTGATGAAGTAGCGTACCGGGATTAACTCTTGGGTATTTTGCAATGCCATACATTCCAGGCGCTTTACCCTCCGCACGCACCACAAGCCGATCGTTACTGACCAGATCAAAGCCTTGCTGCAATAACCTTAAGGCCAAAGTGGACTTTCCTTTACCGGATTTCCCTGCCAGTCCAAGCCCAACCTCTCCCAGACAGACCCCGGCAGCATGGAAAAGCTGACCGTTGGAGGCTAGCAAGCTATCTAGATGCACATTATTTATAAAGTTTATGACCTGGGCTGGATTTGTTGTCAGGGGCCCAAAACAAATCCGTCGCTGCCCGACATAACCAAGATGTATACCCGTTGCGACCTTTCTTATTATCGAACCTTTTGCTAGATCGAGCACTTGCTCCTTGATCTTAGACTTACCAGGTTCAAGCACCTGGGCCCGCCATTCAGATTCATCTGCCAGCCCAGGTGAGGCCGGCAATACAAGACCCTCGACAATCTGGCTAACGTCTCTATCATCTGGCGCGACGATAAAGTATTGATAATAATCAACCAGCTCACTTAAAAGCCCAGCCGAATTAGTATTGAATTGGATTCGATACCCATCAAAATCTAACAGCAAAGATTTGTCGCATTGACTAGCAGATTGATCGAGGTAGCGCTGAACGCTCATTGTTTCAATCTAGAGATCGCGTAGCTAGTTAATAAATCTGATGCATCAAGACCAGAGCTTTCATAAAGACCTTTATAGCCGCCAAATGCTGATACCTCAAAGACGATGGGCCCCATTTCTTTGGTATCAGCTACATCTACACAGGTGAAGTCGAGGCCAAAAGGTGCCTGAGCCCGCTGCGCCAGATCAATCATTGCCTGACAAGGTTCATAGGCCGCATAACGGCCACCTTGTCTGGTGGTCGTATGCCAGGTTGTACCATCACTCACCCTGGCGTATGCACCTATGTACTTGCCACCCAGGAAAACCAGCCCATAGTCACAACCGGACAGATCAAGCTTTTGCTGAAGATAGATAATTTTCTCGCCCGACTTTTTTAAACCCGCAATGGCTTGTAACGCTTCTTCTCTGTTGTGTAGTAGCGCCATACCTTTTGCCTTGGTGCTATAAAGGGGCTTCACAATTGCTGGACCATGCTGCTCAACCCAACTAACAGCCTCCTCTGCATCTTCCGTAATAAATGTAGGCGGCATGGGAATTTCATTGTCACGTAGATGGATTGTGCAACTGAGTCTGCTGATCATTTTTCGTATCTTTCGCGGCGACGAGAAAAACTTGATACCACGCCGCTCAAGCAACTCCAGCAGTTCTAGTTCGTCTAGCAAATGAGGAGAGTATTGCTTACCCATCTTCTTGACGATAAATCCGTCAAATTTTTCGAGATCATGTTGCCGATGGTGAAACTGACAGGTCTGAAGATCGTAACTAATTTCTCGCAGCTCAATCACTTCACCACCAACCCCTTTACGCTTTAGCTGCTCACTAAGCGACTCGGTTGACCAGGCTCCGCGAATACCGATGACTCCAATATGCAACGCCATCTGATTATTCATACAAAAAGAACTCTTTCTTGAGTTTAAAATCCTGAAGGTTATCCCGTTCTTCTAAAAGCGACTCAAGGATAGAAACTGCTCTGTCGAATAACTCAGCGGAAAAACTCTTATCAAAAATAAACCGTGTTGATGTCAGGAGAGAACGAAATAAACCAAGTGCAAGTCTGGCTTCGTAGGTCGTGTCTTTATGTTTCTTCGCAAACTTCGCACCACACTCATACATGGCCTGGTTAGCCGCATTTAACCTGGCCCTGACATCTCTACTAAATATCGGTAGCCGAATATTCGACACCAGGAACACCGAGACATCTTGCACATAGTCACCATAGCCAGAGCGATGCACATCGACATAATACATTTTCGCACCATCGCGCTGGAAAATAATATTATCAGCGTTAAAGTCGCCGTGAATTATCGTTGAAAAAGGTATCCTGATGCCACGTTCAATTTTCTTCGCCTCTTCCAATAAGCCTTCTAATTGCCCAGATTCAAACAAACTGTCATGGACAGATTCGATATCACCTTTACGACGATTGAGTTGACCGATGTAGTCGGAGCGCGTTGCCTTCTCTCGTTTACTTTTAGTCCAGATCCGATTCGAGTGCCTGGCAAGTAACTTAAGTGCAGTAGCCGGTTTGCCACGTTCTTTTAGTAACAGGGCCATCAGATCATCACCCTCTAGGTACTCAAGGAGCAGCGTCGTATGCCCTTTTCGGGTATTGTTCCACAATATTTTTGGAGTCATCCCTGGGAATTTTTCCTCCCAGAATCTCAGGCCGACAATCTCTGCTTTAATTTTCTCTTTCGAGCCTTCTTTGTAAAACACCGCGGTTGGCACTTTCTTGCTGGCACTGGCCACTGTGATTTTGGCAACCCGACAACCAGATCGGGTATTCATAATGGGGGTGAAATCCACCTTGTCAGAACTAATATCAATACCCTGAGCATCCAGACCCTTACGCAAATCCTTAAAGGTCACTATGCCCATCTTTTCTCCAACATGGATGTCGAGAATGGCCTCACCAATATTGAGGAAACTATCACCGGCCCTCTCGAGGTAGCCGACGATGGTTAACAGGGCCAACATGTCATCCACATGCCGACGTTGTTGCAAACTCTTACGAATGGCTTGAAAGGAAGCAGCATAATATTCATCCAACACTTCCTCGTAATCACAGATTTTTTGCGCCAGATCGAGATTATGCTCGGTCAGTGCTGGATAAATTGCATCAATTGCGCGATAGATCACAGAATAATAACGTCGCAGGTCAAACTTACGAAAACGCTGGGGGTCAACGACATGCTCCATCTGCTCGGCAATATTCTCAAAAAAATCCGCGCAGCGTTCGAGATTCGCAGCAATCGTAATCACCGCTTTAAAGTAGTTCATCTGCCGTTCTTCCTGGCGATGAATATTAAAGTAGCTCTTATTTTCTAACGTGTTTTTTAGATTATCGACATAATCCTCACGGATACGTATTTTCTCAAGCTTCTTTTGCGTGGGCTTTTCAATTGCTGAAAAGGATGCCCTGGCTTGCTTCTTCACCTCGAGAATCAAGAATCTGATATCAGTATTAATACCCTCATCAATTGGCATGAATCGGTCTCGGAAAAGTCAGTAGAAAATAAAAGATGGTTGTTACTCTATATCGTTTTTTTTGCATTGGTTTGTAGAAACCAACAGCTCGACAACAAACCCTATAGGTTTTGTAGACCCGAAGCCCGGTCATTGTCTTTCGTGCAGTTCTGTAAATCTAACATGCCTGGATCAGGACGCAATGACAATCTGATCTGGTTGAAAAACCTTTATAGAAGGATAATCCATACTAGTCGCCTTCACCTGCCCGGCTGCCGTAAAAACGACAACGCCTGCCCCCGGTCCTTTTAGCCCTTCCGCTGTTCTTGTATTTCGATCAACAGAAACATCACACTCAAAGTTGAGCATTCCTTGACGAATACAAAGCCGCTGACCTCTAAGAATATTGCGATGCCCATGCACAATGGCAAAGATCCCAGCACGATGCAGACTCTTTACACCCTGCTCACCAAAAGGGTAGTCCACATCCCGGTACTTGGTTCTAAAGATGTTTCCAAGCGGGCCATAGTAGACAGAAAATGGGTCTATCGGCAGGGTTTCGCGAAATTGCTGATTTAACGCATCAACGTCCTGCTCGGCGATGATGGCGGCTGTCGTATCGTCAACGCCCGCATGAACAAACAGATAAGAACCTTCCCGATGAGCTAATTTCATCTTATTAAAGAACCAGTAGTAACGCCCCGCTGGCTCAAAGAACAATTCACGAAACTTCTTCACTGCCCCATGGACCTTGCCAAGATCCAACCCAACATCTACCAGACGGCTTTCAAATTCCGTTGCCTTCTCACCTATCCGGCGTAGCTCCCGTTCAAGCTTTACCTCGGACATCCATGGTTTGGCCGCTTCAGGAAAGTCTTTGTACCAGGATGCTGAAGGATAAAGTCGTGAGCGAATCATCTCCTCATCCACAGGTGCTTGCTGATCGTTCTGATCGCATGGATATCTCTCGTATATTTCCTTTAACAGGGGCACTGTCTTTTTGCCCATCCGGACAAACAGATGATCTAACAACGGGTCCTTGCTTTCAGCATAGTAGATACCAAGATATGTACGGAGGTCATGATTACCTGCAAGCAATTCAATCTCCGCACCTTTAAGATACAGTTGGTGAATCGCTTCTAACAAGCGTAGATTCTCTGGTCCTTTATCAAAACAATCCCCGCCGATAATAAACAGGGCGGTCTGGCCAATTTCAGTTAGATCGAAGTCTTGATCCTGAGGCCCATACTTTTCAATGCCGCCACTGGCTTGTAAAGAAAGCAAAAATGCATCTGTATCCGCATGGATGTCACAGAAAAAATACACTGTCCGACCAGACCAGAACCATTGCTTTGGCTTCGTATATTCATTGACCATGGCCTGCGGCAGATCATCTTGATCGCTATCGCCCATAATCGATGGCGGATCATCGGCAGGCCAGGGTTGCTCTGTTGTTGGCAAACCTGGAGACAAATCGTTGTTAGCACTATGACTCACGGATTTCATCTCCTGTGCTCCCAGCACTACGCTGCTTCCATTCGCCGCCAATATGACGCCAGATACCATCTCGACAGGTAATATAAATTGGTGTGGCGTGGTGCATCGAAATTTTGGCGACATCATCCAGCTTAAGAATCCCAAGATGAACACATGCGTGTCGAATGGAGGCACCATGCCCAACAATAATTTTTAGTTGCTTATCTGCAACAACAGCTAAATTTTTTTCTGTCGCTCGAATATGATCAGCAACCCGCTGCCCGGCTTGCATTAAGGATTCAGCACCCTGAAATGGTAAACAAAAGTGGCTATCAGCTTTCCAGCCGGCCGGTGGTGATGAGTACCTGGGATCAGCTTCCATCACCTGCTCTATCTCCGTCACAGTTAAGTTCGCTAGCGCGCCAACACTACGCTCAGATAACTGTCGATATTCTTCAACAACAAAGCGTCCATTCGCTGCTAGTCCTTCTGCTACTATCTGCGCTGTCTGCCAGGCACGTAGTTGCTGAGAACTATCTATTGATTTGATCAAGGTCAGTTGATTAGCTTTCGCGAAGGCCAGCAAGCCAGCTACGGCCTGGTCTGCTTGATCTCTACCAAGGCTGGTCAATGGATAGGGCAGCAGCGCACTGGGAATACCAGCTGGTTGCTCGTAATCTCCATGACGCATGAGCGCAAATACTAGTGAATCTTGCATGGCTATATCATACGCTGTTTCGAATCAGCTGGTTGCTACTTCGGTATGATTGCACCGCGATGTAGAATCACTTTTGTCGCCAGTTCATTCCCGGCTGCCAGTGCTGTCGCAATCGTCGCACCTGAGATTCTCGCCGCCATATAAGCTGCATTGAACGCATCCCCGGCACCTGTCGTATCAATAGGCGTGATAGCTTCTGGAGACACCTGATGTGTATCTTGTCCAGCGAAGCTTTTTCCAGCCGCACCATTGGCACCGTCTTTGACGACAACTTCCCCTTTGCTCAAGGTCGCCCAGTCAGTCATAGCAGATGGCATTGTTGCACCCGCAATAAGCTGCTGATCATCATCCAGGGTTGTTAATATCAGATCGCAATACTGCGCCATATTTTGAAAAGCCGATAGCGCCTGTCCGGCACTGGGCCATAATGCAGGCCGATAATTCGGATCAAAGGCTATCTTTACATTGGCATCTACAAGTCCCTTGATCAGCGTTTCTAAAGGCGCTTTTGGTAGCACCGCAAGACTTATGCCAGACAGATAAACAAGATCATAGCCAGCAAGCTGATCAATCAGTTCCTGGGGTGAGACCGCGTTAAACAGGTAGCGAACTGCCGAGTCGTTTCGCCAATAGCTAAATGTCCGCTCGCCAGATGCATCGTTTTCAATTACATAAAGCCCAGGCGATTTATCTTTAATCACCGATACATATTGAGTGCCAATCTGTTCGGCTTCTAGTCTTGCCAGTAATTTGCGAGACAAGTCGTCATCACCCACAGCTGTGATATAGGACACTTCCGCATCCGGTAGGCATCGTGCCAGATAGATGCAGGTATTGTAGGTATCACCGGCGAACCCTTGTCTAAATTCTCCGTCGGTGCCAGTCGAGGCAAACTCGACCATACACTCCCCAAGACAAGCAATCTTCATGGCTCACCTACCAGCGTATCCGAGCCGGATGAGAAGGCGTAGGACATAGCGCTTGTCAGACCATCTTCGAGTAAGACATGCAGCACCCCGATGACTTCATGTTTTAATCGCTCTGACTGCCTGAGCCCAGAATCAAACACACCACTATGATCGATTATATTTCGGACCCGTAATTCAGGATTATTGCCATGCTCGTGCGCGAGCCGCTTTAGTTCATCAGCAAGCGGGTCATTAACTACCAGCGGATTACCGCTCAAGTCTTCACCAGCAATAAAGGTTATCCAGGCTGCGATTGATAGCGCTAACTTGCGGATAGGTAAATCATGGGCAAGACAATAATCAAGGGTAGCGAACATTCTCTGGGGCAATTTTTTCGATCCATCCATCGCAATCTGATGACACCTGTGATGCAGATCCCCATTGCCAAAACGTCGCAACAAATCATCGACATATTGCCGGAGATCAAACCCTTGTGTGCCACCACTAAACCTGGCTTCAATGGTCGGCAATATCTCAGCCTTCATCAAACTACTGATATATTGCTTAAAGGCTTTATCTGCCATGCAATCTGCCACTGTCTCATAACCTGCCAGACAGCCGAGATAGGCAATCGTAGAATGGGCTGCATTTAGTAGTTGCAGTTTCATTTGCTCAAACTGCGCAACCTGATCTGAGAATAGTACGCCGACATTTTCCCATGCCGGTCGATCATTACAAAAGTCATCCTGGACTACCCATTGACTAAAGGGCTCAGTAAAAACGCAGGCTTCATCAACCACACCTATGACCCTGGCAGATGCAGCCACATGAGCCGGCAGAACAGCCGGCACAATCCTGTCAACCATACTGGCTGGAAAGCTTACATGGTTGCTAATCAACTCCGTCAAGGCTGAATCAAGCAAATCCGTGTATGCGAGCACCAGGCGTTTCAAGGTTGGTCCATTATTCATCAGGTTATCGCAGGACATGACAGTAAAAGGCGGTATCCCAGCAGCGAATCTCCGCTTAAGTGCCAGGGCTAGTAGTCCGATCACTGTTACCGGTGCTTCTGGGTTTTTAAGATCGTGAACAATATCAGGATGATTTAGATCCAGGTTTTCGCCTGCCAGGTAATAGCCCTTCTCTGTTACCGTGAGAGATACAATTTTAGTTTCCACCGCAACCATTGCAGCCAACAATCCTTCACGGTCTGAGGGTTCGAACACCTCACGAATTGAGCCCACGACCGAAGTCTCCGAGATCTCATTTTCTACACTGTGCACCGTGTATAAACAATTCTGTGGCATCAACTGATCGAACGCAGATCGACTGTGAAGATTCGCACCTGTGATCAGCCAGTGGCCTGGATCTTGTTGCAAGCATTTGTGGGTATACAAGGCCTGGTGAGCACGATGAAAAGCACCAACACCGATATGAACGATGCCGCTAGACAGCTTCGATCTTTGATAAAGGGGCACCTCGATCCGGGGCGGAAGGCTTAAACTTGCCAGTGTTTTCTCGTCCAGTCGCTGCATCAGTTGAGATCAAGCCGATAGGCTTGCTGAACCAGTGTCGATGATAGTGCGATGGCAATCTCCGCAGCATCGTCCTCGGTCAACCGATGTTCGCAAACCAACTCTGCGAGATGCCGGCAATCAATCCGCCGGGCGACATCATGCCTTGCAGGGATGGACAAAAAAGCTCTCGTGTCATCATTAAAACCCGCGGTATTGTAAAAGCCTGCAGTTTCAATCACTGCTCGCTTGTAGCGCAGCATGCCTTCCACACTATCAAAAAACCACCAGGGCGGCCCCAGCTTAAGACACGGATAGTGACCAGCAAGCGGCGCTAGATCACGGGAATAGCTAGTTTCATCCAGAGTAAACAAAATGATCGCCAATTGAGGATTATTGCCAAACTTATCTAACAATGGCTTTAAGCCTTGCACATAGTCAGCACTGGCTGGCAGGTCTGCGCCCTTATCTCTCCCAAAATTAGCAAACACACTGGCGTTATGATTACGCTTGACCCCAGGATGAATCTGCATCACCAGACCATCATCAAGACTCATTGCAGCCATTTCCGTTAACATCTGAGCTCGAAAAAGTTCTGCTTGTTCGGCGCTCAACTCTCCGGCTAGTGCTAGTTGAAATAGCTTCTCACACTCAGTTGCCGATAAGTCTGCTGTCTGTGGCCCTGGGTGGCCATGATCAGTTGCTGTCGCCCCACGCTTGATAAATGCCTGCCTGCTGATACGATGAGCGGCCAGATAACCTTGCCAATGGCTTGTGTCCTCCCCGCTTAGCTCGCCAAACCTGGCAACATTGTTAGCAAAGCCCTCATAGTCAGGGTCCACTACTGGATCTGGGCGATAGGTTGTGATGACCTTGCCATCCCAACCGGCGCGTTGGATCTCATCATGGTAACCCAGCGTATCCAGAGGTGATTCTGTTGTTGCTAGCAAGGCAATATTGAATTGGTCAAACAAGGCGCGCGGCCTAAATGCAGGCAGCCTTAGCTGACCATTAATTTGATCGTATATCTCCATCGCGGTGTCAGCAGTTAATTGCTGCGTGACACCAAAACAACTCGCCATGGCGTGATCTAACCAGAGTCGCGATGGCGTCCCGTTAAATAAATAATAATGATCAGCAAAACATTGCCAGATTTTCCTTGGGTCCGTTTCAACGGCATCGCCATCGAGTCTTTGTATGCCAAGAGATTCGAGTGGCACACCAACGCTATACAGCATCCGAAACAAATAGTGATCCGGTGTGATGAGCAGCGTCGCTGGATCAACAAATGCCTCATTCTCAGCAAACCAACGAGGATCTGTATGACCATGAGGACTAATGATCGGCAAATCGCAAACCGTCTCAAATAGGCGCCGGGCGACATTGCGCTGGTCTTGCTGACTTGAAAACAATCGATCTGGATGTAGTTCGAGACGGGGCATCAGATTCCACGGCCAAAAATTCCATTCTACGTTGCGCTATTCAGTGATACAAAAGCAATCCTCAATGTACCTTGCTCCACCACTGCGGCTGTTGCAGTATTGGCTCCTCTATTCGACTCGAACTGAATAACCGAAGGATGCAATTATGCAACAGACCTGGCGATGGTTTGGCCCAGACGACCCAGTCCCACTGGACCATATCCGTCAAGCTGGCGCGACGGGGATTGTTACTTCTCTACATCATATTCCTACTGGTCAAGTCTGGCCTGAAGCTGAAATTGCCAGGCGCAAACAGGAAATTGAATCCGCTAATGATTCAAAAACTCAACTCAACTGGGCCGTGGTCGAGAGCGTCAATGTTCATGACGATATAAAGGTAGCTGCACCTGGCTTCGAGAAGTATCTGGACGCTTACTGTCAGACTATCCGTCATCTTGGCAATCAGGGTATCCATACTGTTTGCTACAACTTTATGCCCTTGATTGACTGGACCCGTACAGACCTACATATGAAATTGCCTAGCGGTGCAGAGGCACTTTGTTTTGATGCGGACAAGTTTGCGGCATTCGATCTTTATATATTGGAACGAGATCAAGCTGCGGAAGATTACACAGTTGAGGAACGTTCACGGGCCAGGTCAGTGTTTGATGCCCTGTCTGGCAACGAGAAGGCACAACTGGTAAATACTATTCTGGCTGGATTGCCCGGCGGCACCACTGGTTCCCATTCAGTCTCGTCTTTTAAGGCGTCCCTGGCCCGGTACCAGGCAATCGATGATGAAACCCTGCGCCAGAACCTGATTCATTTTCTCAAGGTAGTTGTCCCTGTCGCCGAGGAGGCAGGTGTTCGGCTCGCCATTCATCCCGATGATCCACCACGCAGATTACTAGGCCTACCTAGAATTCTCTGTTGTCCGGAGGATGTAGAAAAGATCTTTGCTGCCGTGGATAGCCCGGCTAATGGGCTTACCCTATGCGCCGGTACTTTTGGCGTTCGTGCTGACAATGATGTACCCGAAATGGCCAGGATGTTCGGCAACCGGATTTATTTTTCTCATCTACGCGGGACAAAGCGAGCAGAAAATCCACTCACCTTTTATGAAGCAGACCACCTCGACAGTGACGTCGATATGCTTTCACTCATCGAAAACCTACTCGAGGAAGAAACCCGGCGCAGTAATGATACCCATGAAGCACAAGGCCCCTGGCGGGAAATCCCAATTCGCCCGGACCATGGCCATCAAATGCTGGACGACCTACAGAAAGCCAAAATTAACCCTGGATATACGGCTATTGGTCGCTTAAAAGGACTCGCAGAGATCCGTGGTGCTATCGCCGCGTTTCAACATGCCAGGAAACATCAAACAAACCCTCAATCAACCTAAAGGAATCCTTATGAAAATCGCTGTTGTCACTGGTACGAGTACAGGCATTGGTCTGGCCACGTCACTTGAACTTGCCAGAAATGGTTACAAGGTTTTCGCTGGCATGCGAAATCTTGCCAAAGCTGAAAACTTAAAGACGGCTGCGGCCAAAGAAAATCTTCCGGTTGAGATTATTGTGAATTCTGCCGACTCAATTACAGCCGCTTTCGCTCAAATAGATAAAACAGGTCCTGTAGATCTACTGGTTAACAATGCGGGCATTGGTGGCGCATCGCCCCTTGAGCTCACCCCAGAGAATGAGCATCGAGACATGTTTGAAACAAACTACTTTGGTGCAATCCGTTGCATTCAAGCTGTCTTGCCCACTATGCGAGAACGCACAAGCGGCACTATTGTAAATATCACCTCCATTGCTGGCATCCTCGCTACACCTAATCAGATTGCATACTCCGCCTCAAAGTGGGCTCTGGAATGTGCCGGTGAAGCACTCGCCCATGAACTAAAGCGATTCGGCATCCGGGTCGTTAATGTTGAGCCAGGCGTGGTCATGACATCGATATTCGAGAACTCCGCTGAAACCACCAGGTACGATAAAACCTCTCCTTATCAGCCAATCATGCGTCGGAATGGCAAATTATTCGCCGCCGGATTCAAAGACCCTGCACAACCAGAAGAAGTCGCAGCGACCATATTAGAAGCCGTGACAACTGATAATTACAAACTGCGCTGGCCAGTTGGGAAGGATGCGGATGGCTTATTCGCTGGTCGACAAAAAATTTCAGATGAAGACTGGGTCGAGATGGGCGACGCTCTGTCTGATGAGGAATACAATAGTCAGTTTAAGGAACGCTTCAATATCACACTGTGAACTCACCGAAGACCAACGAGATAGTCGCTATTAATGCCCAGGCAGAACTTCACCACCAGTTCCTGCTTGGCTTGCAATTGACGGTATCCATGCGCGAAGGCGCCGCTGTCGTTGGAGACTGGATGTTTCGATTATTTCGGCGGCAACACGAGGAGAAGTTTCTTTCTAGCTTTAAAAAGCTCGGTCTAGATGGATTACCAGATGCAGTGGCCTGCGCAAGATATCACGTCTTGTCGAATAGTATCGGTGGGGTCAATGTTGAGTATATGGAAGAGTCTAACAGCAAAGCATGGGTGCGATTTCGTTATCCACGCTGGATGTTTGATGGACCAACCATTTGCGGTATACCAGTCGAGGCAAGTCGCGGTTTTCTAAAAGGCTGGTATGCACAAAATGGCGTATCTCTTGGCAACCCAAGGCTCGGCTTTGTCTGTGTATCGGAAGATATGACCGCGCAATTCGGCCTGTGTGGCTATTTTAAAGAATTTGACCATATTCTATCTGATGCAGAACGTTTGCAGTTCGCACCTGATGAGCTACCGCCAGCATTTGATCCTGCCAGCCAGCCGAGCTTGCCGGATACCGGATGGCAAGCTGACAGATTAGCAAAAGCAAATCGAAACTATGCGATGGAATATATCCGCAATGGTATTCGCGAACTCACCGTAGTTATTGGTCGGGACAAAGCTCGCGAACTCGCCTGTCACGCAGCAAAACTGACTGGCCTGCAATTTTATAACACCATGGCCTCAGCAGTTAATGCCAGAGATGGCGATCTTGTAGATGCCGCAAACTTTTTTAAAGCGATGCTTCAAGGTATGGGCGACGAGGTCGACATGGATATTCAACCAGAAACAGTGAGCTTAAAAATGCCAGCGCTCAGAATATTGCGAGGCCTTCCTGCAGACGAACAGGACACACTGCTGGATTGTTGGATTGAACTCTGGCGAGGGGCGCTCAATTCTCACCGGCATTTTATGACCCTGGAAACAAGTATTTCTAACGGCGCTTATCTGTGGCAATTGAAAAATAGAACCTGATCGCCAGATAGACTGCCATGCCAGAGAACAAACCAGAAAAATGTGCAATCTCACTTGCATTAATTGACATAATCATAGCGCCAAATAGCCCTAGAACTGCAAAACCAATCATATTGATATAGAAATTTTTCGGATAAAGATCTGGCTCTAGAATCGCAGAGATAATAATTGCACCTTGCAGCGCAAAGCCTCCGCCAGATGCGCCGAGTAATAAGTCTTGTCCATGAAAATCCAACAATCGAAGAACCACGAATGTTATATGACTCATGATGCAACCTGCTGCGAAAGTCATAACCGGGAAAAGACGATCATCCAAACAAGCTAGCGGAAACAGCAGCATCAATGTCAATACATTTGCAAATAAATGGCGAGGGCCACTATGAACAAACGGGCCAGTCAAGAATCGCCACCAAGCGTGTGGCTCTACAACCTCATAGCTCACTGATCCATACTTAGCATAGACAAATTGCATATCATCCCAACCTTCATACAAGACCAAGCTACCTACCACAGCAACAATAATCGTTGGCTTGTTCAGCTCGATCAGATGAAGTCGCAAGAATCTAATAAGGTCAATTCTATCCGCAAGTTGGTCTACGCCATTTCCC
>CBDUKY010000023.1:0-15530 GCA_965367925.1 uncultured Pseudomonadales bacterium
TACAACACTTGCAACCACCATCGTGAAAGACAACCAACGAGTTTCAACCATTGAACACCTGATGGCTGCCTTGTCTGGCCTGGGTGTTGATAACGCCTATGTTGAAGTCAGTGGGCCGGAAATGCCCATCATGGATGGTAGCGCTGCAACCTTTGTCTTTCTTATCCAGTCAGCTGGGATTGAAGATCAGACTGTTCTCAAGAAATTTCTCAGAATTAAGGAAAAGGTGACAGTCACTGGCCCTGAAGGGGTTGGTTGGCATAACCAGTCTGCCACGATCCAACCGTTTGATGGCTTTAAGGTCAGTCACACCATTGTTTATGACAACCCTGTCATCAAAGAACAACGGGCTTGCATAAACTTTTCCACAACCTCCTTTGTAAAAGAAGTCAGTCGTGCCCGGACCTTCGGTTTGATGCAAGAATTTGAACACCTGCGCGAACGGAATCTAGCCCAGGGCGGCAGCCTTGATAACGCCGTCGTGGTTGATGATTTCAGGGTACTAAACGACGATGGACTTCGTCATCAAGATGAATTCGTACGACACAAGATACTCGATGCCATTGGCGACCTGTACCTGTTAGGGCATAGCATTATTGGCGAGTTTATTGGCCACAAATCTGGTCATGCGGCGAATCACGCACTCCGTCAAGCATTGCTAGCCCAGCAAAGTGCCTGGGAAATTGTTACCTTTGATTCTGCCGAAGAAGTACCAATCGCTTATGCTCAACCGATGTTGAGCGAGAACTAGCACCAATTAGCTGGATTTTCGGTAGTTCGATCGCTAATTTGTTGATTTTCCACGCATAGATAGCTTTAGTAGCGCTTTTCGAAGCGGCTCATGTTCTATATATTGTGCAGTTGCAGCAATTTGCTCGGCATTTTGCTTATTGGGCTTAAGCGCCTCGTGAGTCAGTGGGGTTGGGATGGTCATCAGGTCTGGCCGTACCGAGATCTTTATCTGATTGAAATTAAAGGGCTTATCCCTGGTTCGCAGGCCGTTTAGAAGCGTTTTTTGGCTGTAACGAAGTCTGGTGGCAAGGGCCGCAGACGGGGTAATAAGGTGTAGACAACCGGCTTCAATAGAAGCAACTTTGACGTCTGCATTGAGTAAAGAATTTACGGCAGCCTGTACGTCAAGTAAGGTTCGTATCTGGTGATGAATTGCACCCAGCGCGCCTTTCCTGCGTTGCAGGAGTTGCTTTGGCAGCTTGATTGATTGGGGAATCTCAGGCATGTTGCGACGTCATCAGGTTAATAGTATTTATAGCTGCTTTGGCGGTTTAGCGATATCAGGTAATAGTAACTGAATTTTATGAAATTCATCATTGTTGATAATCATTCGGGGCATTCTCGATCAATCAATGTAAACGGGCTACTGCTTGGGATCGCGTTCGCCGGTCTACTGGGCATACCCGCCGCGGTTGGTTATCTGTCCTACTTACATGGCGTTGGAGAAGCTGCTGAAACCGGTGAGATGTTCGGTAAGTGGCGTCAGGTACTCAAAGAGCAGGACCAACAGATTCATATTGCTAGTCAGGAAGCGAGGGTTAATCTTGAAGCCTCTTCCCTGCGACTCGCCCAGCTTCAAGCCAGAATTGTCAGGCTCGATGCCATGGGTGAACGATTAACCAGCGTTGCTAAATTAGACGAGGGCGAATTTAACTTTTCTCAGCCCCCCGCATTAGGTGGTCCTGTTTCAGGTATAGAACAGGAAGTCACACCAACTGATTATCTCGCTCAGCTTGATAAGCTCGCCGCAGACATCGCGGATCGTGAGCAACAGCTAAGCGTACTTGAAACCCTGCTCGTCAATCGCAAGATTCAAGGTGAAGCCTTTATTGCTGGTCGTCCGGTTACCAAAGGCTGGATGTCTTCCAGATTCGGTAGTCGTACTGACCCGATTACTGGCCGCAAAGCCTGGCACAATGGTGTTGATTTTGCCGGTAAAGAAGGTGCAGAAGTTAATACAGTGGCTGCCGGTGTGGTTGTCTTTGCTGGCGTCCGCAGTGGTTATGGAAAAATGATTGAAGTGAATCATGGTGGTGGTTTTTCAACCCGCTATGGTCATCACAAGGAATTACTCGTCAAAGCTGGCGATATTATTAAAAAGGGCCAGCCCATTGGTTTAATGGGTAGTAGTGGCCGCTCCACTGGACCTCATGTCCACTTCGAAGTTTTCAAAAATGGGCGCGTTGTCGACCCAGCCTCCTATATTCATCGCGCCAGTCGGTGATCTAGTCTCTTAGCGCGGCAAATTGCCGTGAAGTTTTTGTTTTTTGTATAGCAGCATTTAAGAGACCTAGAACATGGTATTTCGGAAAATTTTTGGCAGTAAGAATGATCGCGAACTCAAGCGAATGGGCAAGATCGTCAAAACGATCAATGACCTGGAGCCTAAGTTTGAGTCCTTAAGCGCAGAGGAATTACGCGGTCAGCGTGAACTATTAAAAGCTCGCCTCGACGCAGGCGAGACCACGGACAATATCCTTCCAGAAGCATTTGCCCTGGTTCGCGAGGCTGGTAAGCGAACGCTTGGTATGCGAATTTTTGATGTGCAGATGATTGGTGGTATTACCTTGCATGAAGGGCGTATCGCCGAGATGCGTACAGGTGAAGGTAAAACCTTTGTCGCAACCCTACCGCTCTTTCTCAACGCCATTTCTGGCGACGGTGTGCATCTGGTTACCGTCAATGACTACCTGGCCAAGTGGGGTGCAGAGTGGATGGGACCGGTACTCGAAACACTTGGTATGACTGTTGGTGTGGTCTATGCCGGTCAGGACCCGCAAGAAAAACGTAATGCCTACCTGTGTGATATCACCTACGGTACTAACAACGAATTTGGTTTTGATTACCTGCGCGACAATATGGCATTTAGTGTTGAAGAGAAGGTGCAGCGTGGTCTTAACTTTGCGATTGTCGACGAGGTTGACTCGATTCTGATTGATGAGGCGCGAACCCCACTGATTATTTCTGGTGGCGTTGAAAATAGCTCCGATGTGTACAGGGCGATCAATGACATTGTGCCGCGCCTGACAGAACAGGTTAAAACCGCTGAGGATATTGCCAACGAGAAGGAACCACCAGGTGACTACTATGTTGATGAAAAGCAGCGTGATATTGAACTGACCGAGGAAGGCCACCAGAAGGTTGAGCAGCTGCTGATCTCGAAAGGCCTGCTAGAGGCCGGTGACTCCCTCTATGGCACTGCTAACCTATCGCTACTGCATCATGTGCATGCAGCCTTAAAAGCCCACTATCTGTTTAGTGTGGACGTTGATTACATTGTTCAGGATGGTGAGATTGTTATTGTTGATGAACACACTGGTCGAACCATGCCCGGTCGTCGCTGGTCAGGTGGTATTCATCAGGCTATCGAGGCGAAGGAAAAGGTCGCGATTACAAACGAAAGTCAAACCCTTGCATCAACAACCTTCCAGAACTACTTCCGCTTATACAACAAGTTAAGTGGTATGACAGGTACGGCGGATACAGAAGCCTTTGAATTTAACCAGATCTATGGCTTAGAAGTCGTTGTGATTCCAACTAACTTGCCGATGATTCGGGATGATCGAAACGATCTGATCTTTATGACGATGCCAGAAAAATTCGATGCCATCGTTGAAGAAATATTGGAGTCCACGAAAAAGGGCGCACCGGTCCTTGTTGGTACAGCGTCTATCGAAACGTCAGAACTACTCTCGAATCTGCTCACCAAAAAGAAAATCAAACACAGCGTACTTAATGCGAAGTTCCACGAGAAGGAAGCTGAGATTATTGCCCAGGCGGGTCGCCCAGGCACTGTAACCATTGCTACCAATATGGCCGGTCGTGGTACTGACATCCTGCTTGGTGGTAACTGGGAAGCTGAGGTAGCGAAACTAGATAATCCCACCGAGGAGCAGATCGAAAAGATTAAAGCCCAATGGGAAGCAGACCATAAGAAGGTGCTTGAGGCTGGTGGTTTGCATGTCATTGGTACCGAACGTCACGAAAGCCGTCGTATAGACAATCAGCTTCGTGGTCGTGCTGGTCGTCAGGGTGACCCAGGTGTTTCTCGCTTCTATCTGTCCATGGATGACAATTTGATGCGAATCTTCGCCTCCGACAAGGTTAAAGGCATTATGCAAACCCTTGGTATGGAACAAGGGGAAGCCATTGAGCATAAGATGGTTACTAACGCGATCGAAAAGGCGCAGCGTAAAGTAGAAGGTCGTAACTTCGATGTTCGTAAACAATTGCTTGAATATGATGATGTCGCCAATGATCAGCGGCAGCTAATCTATCGTCAGCGTAATGAGTTGATGGAATCTGAGGATGTATCAGAGACTATCGATGCACTCTGGGGAGATGTTGTTAACCAGGTCATCACTGGCATGATACCGCCCCAGAGTCTGGAAGAGCAGTGGGACATCGCTGGGCTAGAACAGGCATTGAACACAGAATTTGGCGTCAAGCTGCCAGTCCAACAATGGCTTGATGAAGACGAGGAGCTTCACGAGGAATCCTTGCGAGAGCGACTTGTTGATGCGGTTAAAGGTGAATACAAAGCCAAATGTGAAGGTATGGGCGACGGCATCAAGCTATTTGAGAAACAAATCATGCTGCAGATATTAGATACGCTCTGGAAGGAACACCTGGCGGCGATGGACTATCTGCGGCAGGGTATTCACCTGCGAGCCTACGCACAGAAACAACCAAAGCAAGAATATAAGCGTGAAGCATTTGAACTATTCGAAGAGCTACTCGAGAACGTTAAATTTGAAGTGATCAAGTTTCTGGCCAGGGTTCAATTCCAGGCAGCAGAAGATTTAACGAGCATCGAACAGCGTCGTCGCGAGGAAGAAGCAAAAAATAGACTTCAGTTTGAAAAAGCTGACGTCAATGCGGCACCAGAGGAGCCACAGGCACCACCACCGCCAGCAAGTGAGCCGTTTGTACGACGGGAGAAGAAGGTCGGGCGCAACGAGCCTTGTCCTTGTGGGTCAGGTCAGAAATACAAAGCCTGCCACGGTAAGTTGGCTTAAGGCCTGAAAGGAGTCGAAATGGCTGTCGGTGAATCGAAACTCGAGTTTTTTCCTGTGCCTGGCGTAAGGTTGGCGTCAGTGCCCTGCGGCATCAAAAAGGATGGTACTGAAGATCTGGTACTTATGGAGTTCGCTGAAGGTAGTACCACCGCAGGCGTATTCACCAGGAGTTTGTTTGCCGCGGCACCGGTCTTGCTAGGCAAGAAACATCTGCACAAAACATCACCCAGATATTTCCTGGTAAACAGCGGTAATGCTAACGCTGGTGTAGGTGATGTTGGTATTCAAGATGCACTCGGCTGTTGTAATGCGCTTTCCCAACAAACAGGTACCAGACCAGAGGAGGTTATTCCTTTCTCGACGGGTGTCATAGGTGAGCGACTGCAGGTGGAAAATATTACTAACGCCCTGCCAGCATTGCTGCCTCAACTTTCTGCCGATAACTGGCTAAAAGCAGCAAAAGGCATTATGACCACTGATACAAGGCCGAAGATTGCCACCAGGCAGCAGATGATCGACGGCAAGCTGGTAACAATTACTGGCATTGCCAAGGGCGCCGGGATGATCCAGCCTAATATGGCAACCATGCTCAGCTATATCGCATCAGACTTTTCCGCGAGCACAGAGACCCTACACTCAATGTTGAAGGCCGCAGTGGACAGCTCCTTTAACCGTATTACGGTGGACAGTGATACCTCGACGAATGATTCCTGCATGCTTACAGCAACCGGGCGCTCTGGTGTTGATGTAGATGCAAGTGCAAAAAACCTGACAGCCTGTCTTGCGCTTGTTTCTGACGTTTGTCTTGAACTTGCCCACGGTATTATCAAAGACGCCGAAGGCGCAACCAAGTTTATTGAGGTCAAGGTAACCGGTGCAAAAACCCAGCGTGATTGTTTGCAGATTGCCTATTCAATTGCCAATTCACCCCTGATGAAGACAGCGTTGTATGCAAGCGATGCTAACTGGGGCCGAATTGTTATGGCGATTGGCAAAGCGGATGTCGATATTGATGTATCGAAGTTAGATGTTTTTCTGGGAGACGTGCAACTAATGCATCAGGGGCAAAAGTCTGAAACCTATACCGAAGAAGCTGGTGCGGAAGTCATGCAAGGCGAGAATATCTGTATTACGGTTAACGTCAATGCTGGCGATTGGCAGGAATCAGTATGGACCAGCGACCTGTCTCACGAGTACGTCAGGATTAACGCAGAATATCGGACGTAAATCCGCGACTAGTCCCGATCAAGATCCGCCGCAGTCGTATCGTCATTTTCTGCATCAGCGGGAATAACGCGATTGCCGTCTGCCCATTCACCAAGATCAATTAGCTTACATCGCTCGCTGCAAAAAGGTCTGTAGATACTGTCTTGGGTCCACTTCACCGGCCGCTTGCAAGTCGGGCAGGCAACTGTCAATACGCTCATTGTTTTGCCATCCTCAAGTAACTTTCATGTAGATCAGCAACGGCTTTATCTAGTCGCGCAAGATCACCATCGTTTGTGATGACATCGTCGGCATAGGCGAGCCGCTGCGCGCGAGAGGGTTGAACTTTCATAATGGCTTCAACCTCTTCTCTGGTATTCCCGTCTCTCGCCATGACGCGCTCAATTTGGGTTTCCGGGTCGACATCTACTACCAGATGCCTGTCTATCCAGGGGGATTGGCCACCGCCACTGGAGAGCATCAATATCGCATAGCTTGACTCAGCGTGATCAAGGATAAACCTGAGCCGCTTTAAGATCGCAGGGACAGTCACAGACTCTAACCATTTTCTCTCTGCGGGGTCCTTAAAGACAATGCTTCGTAGTCCTGCCCTGTTCAATGTGCCGTCTTTATTTAGGATCTCAGCCCCAAAGTGATCAGTGATTTCTGCTAGCGCCGGCTGGCCAGGTTCTACAACTTCCCTTGCAGCAACATCAGCATCTGCAATGGTGACGCCAAGTGCCTCAAAGCGATCTGTAATTGCCGTTTTCCCACAACCAATACCACCGGTTAAACCAACAACAAACACCATAATTAAGCCGCAAATTGTAAATAGGTTGAAGTAATCTCATCGCCCCACATCAGCGCGATCCAACCGGCAATCGCAAGATATGGACCAAACGGAATTGGGTTGCTTCGATCTCGGCCAAAGGCGATCAGTGACCCGCCCAGAACTGCGCCGGCCAGTGAAGAGAGGATGACGATCAAAGGTAGCATTTGCCAGCCCATCCAGGCGCCGAGCGCAGCCAGGAGTTTAAAATCACCAAAGCCCATGCCTTCTTTTCCTGTCACCAATCGAAATAGCTGATAGACAATCCAGAGACTAAGGTAACCCGCAACAGCGCCCCAGAAGGCTTCCTGAAATGGGATCACAAGACCAAATGAGTTAACAATCAGGCCGAGCCACAATAGTGGCAGGGTAATGTCATCCGGTAAAAGTTTGGTGTCATAGTCAATCATTGCCAGTGCAACGAGTGCCCAGGTAAAGACGCAGAGCGCGAGGCTCGTATAGTTAAGACCAAATTTCAGTACAACCAGGCCGGTCAGAATACCGGTTAAGAGTTCGATAAGCGGGTAACGCAATGAAATGCTGGTCTTGCAGCCGGCACATTTACCGCCAAGAAATAGATAACTGAAGATCGGGATGTTTTCCCAGGGTTTGATAGGCCGGTCACAATTGGGGCAATGTGAATTCGGTGTAATCAGGTTAAAAGCAGCTGGTGGGTCTGAGGCTTCAGTGTCCATTTCGAGGATTTGCCTCGCCTGCCAGTTCCAATCACGCTCAAGCATAATCGGCACACGATGGATCACCACATTCAGGAAGCTACCGACGAGCAAGCCGAATATGAGGCCGATCGAAAATACTAGCAATGGGAAATCAGCCTCTAACAAGGCAAGGTAACTCGTCATAAAATGTATTTTGGCTGTTTGTGATTAATGTCCACTACCGCCGATTGCATCACCCATCGAGAAGATAGGCAGATACATGGCAATAATCAAACCACCGATCACAACACCGAGGAAGGACATGATCAACGGCTCCATCAAACTGGTTAAGCCGTCCACAGCATTGTCTACCATTTCCTCGTAGTAGGTTGCTGCCTTGTCCAACATACCGTCCAGGGCACCAGATTCTTCACCGATGGATACCATCTGAATCAACATGTTTGGGAAGACATTCGCTTGCTTCATGGAGTAGTTAAGCTGGATACCACTTGAAACGTCATCTTTAATCTTCTGAATAGCCTCAAGGTAAACAACATTACCAGCCGCACCAGAAACTGATTCCAGTGCATCAACCAGTGGTACACCAGCGGCGAATGTGGTTGACAGGGTTCTCGCGAAACGCGCGATACAGGACTTGTCGAGAATGTCACCCAGGATAGGTAGCTTTAACATCAACCGTTCCTGGCCATCTTGTACAGCCTTGGAGCGTTTGTGGATTTCTTTGTAGGTAAAGATAACAGCGGCAATCAGTGCAACGATAGCGAGCCACCATTCCTGCATAAAGCGCGACATGTTCACCACCATCTGGGTGAACTCTGGTAGTTCAGCGCCAAAACCGGCGAAAATTTCTTCGAACTGAGGTACCACCTTAATCAATAGGATGGCCGAGACCACACTCGCAACCACCAGTACGGCAATTGGGTAGTTCATGGCACTTTTAATTTTTGCCTTTAACGCCTCGGTCTTTTCTTTGTAGGTTGCCAGTCGGTCGAGCATGGTTTCGAGGGCACCGGATTGCTCACCGGCATCGATCAGGTTACAGAATAGATCGTCAAAGTGTTCAGGGTTCGCCTTGATTGCAGCAGCAAAGGAGTTACCAGAAGACACGTCATCACGGATCTTAAGGATTAGCGTCTTCATGGCTGGATTGTCGATACCGTCGGCGACAATCTCAAAGGACTGCACGAGTGGTACACCTGCCTTCATCATGGTGGCTAGTTGGCGGGTAAAGAGGGCAATGTCTGATGGACCTACTTTTTGGCCCATGTTCAGCAGGGCGCCGAGGCCGCCACCTTTCTTGCTTACCTTGGTGGGATTGATGCCTTGCTTACGCAACTCTGCCTTGGCGATATTCGCGTTTGAACTGGTGATCTCGCCCTTGGCTTTTCTGCCGGACTTATCAGTACCTTCCCAGGCAAATATTGTATTGGCCGCTGCCATATCCCTTCCTTAGCTTAGTGCCCGCTGGTAACCCGGTCGACTTCTTCCAGGCTCGTGAGGCCGTTCATCACTTTGATCAGGGCGGATTGGAAAATATTTTTGAAACCCTGCCTCTGACAGACTTCAGCGATTTCAATTGAGTTCCCGTCTTCCATAATAATCTTGGAAATTTCTGGTGTGATCTTCACCACTTCGTAGATCCCGACACGGCCCTTATAGCCACCGGAGCATTTCTCACAACCGTTCGGCCCATAGATGTCGAAACCTGTCTCTATCTGCTCTTCAGTAAAGCCCTTCTCGAGCAGTGCAGGTTTTGGAATATCCAGCTTAATCTTACAGTCGCAAAGTCTTCGTGCGAGCCGCTGGGCAACAATCAAGTTAATAGAGGTTGCCAGGTTAAATGCAGGCACGCCCATGTTCCGCAATCGAGTCAGGGTTTCAGGTGCGCTGTTGGTGTGCAAGGTGGACATCACCATGTGACCTGTCTGTGCTGCTTTAATAGAAATGTTGGCAGTCTCAAGGTCACGAATCTCACCAACCATGACGATGTCAGGGTCCTGACGCAAGAAAGACCTCAGCGCCTCACTAAAGTCGAGTCCAACCTTGTGGTTTACCGGGCACTGGTTGATGCCTTCGAGGTTAATTTCTACTGGGTCCTCAGCCGTTGAGATATTCAACTCCGGGGTGTTGAGAATATTCAGCCCGGTATAAAGGGATACAGTTTTACCGCTACCGGTTGGACCTGTAACAAGGAACATACCCTGGGGCTTACCAAGGGCTTCCATATACAGAGCCTTTTGATCTTCTTCATAACCGAGTGCATCAATACCCATCTTTGCACTGCTTGGGTCAAGAATCCGCAAACAGAGCTTTTCACCGAAGAGTACTGGCAGGGTGTTAACCCGAAAGTCGATGGCTTTCGATTTTGAAATCTTGAGTTTAATCCGGCCATCCTGAGGCACTCGTCGCTCGGAAATGTCCATCTGTGACATCACCTTTAAACGAGCGGAAATACGTGGCGCTAGATTAACCGGCGGCCTTGCTACTTCATGGAGTACGCCGTCTGTTCGGAAGCGAACCCGATAGGCCTTCTCGAATGGCTCAAAGTGTAAGTCAGAAGAACCGCCTTTAATTGCATCCATTAACATCTTATTAATGAAGCGAACCACAGGGGTATCGTCTTTCGGTGTACCTGGGTCTTCTTCCTCGCCGCCGCCAGACTCATCGACTGCTTCGAGATCCAGATCGACGTCTTCATCGCCAAGGTCACCTAGACCGCCACCTTCCTGGGATTCAAGGAAGGCATCAATAAAGGCGGTGAGTTTATTTTCTTCAACCAGAATTTCTTCTGTCGCGATACCTGTCTGGAAGGCGATATCTTCAAGACCTTTACGATTGGTTGGGTCTGAAACCGCAACAAATAGTCGATTGCCTCGATGAAAGACAGGGATAGCGTGGTTAATTCGGATGAGCTTTTCATCCACAAGATTCTTTGGAATCGCCTCCGGGTCGAGGGAGGTAATGTCTAGCACCGGTGTGCCAAACTCCTCTGCGGCGGAGTTGGCGATATCTTTAGCACTGGCCAGGTTGTTCTTGACCAGAAGGGTAACAAAAGGGATGCGCTCCCTGATAGCGTCTTCGGCAGCCTGGCGAGCAGCAGCCTCTTCTAGAAGATTGTCTTCAACGAGACATCTGGCCAGACCGCTTAGTTGTATTGGGTTTGCTGCCATATCAAATGTTTTCCTGGTGGCCAACAGTTAGATTGGCCAAAAGCCTTCTTTTTAGTCGCCAAAGTTTACAGCCCAGAGATAGCGGCTGTCGATAGGCTTTACAGCCTATCGGAGACCCATAGTGTAAGCATTTTGTGACGATGATGTTGGTTTGTTGGTCACAAGGTGACAAAAATTGTCACATTCTGACAATCGGGAATTGTCACAGGGGCGAAAAGCTGACGCTGAGCGTCAATTTTCCAATTTTTCACGGATGAACGGTCAAAAATCTACTCACAAATGATGGCATGGTAATTGCTCTTTTTAAGCCTAGAGCTCTGGTCTATCAGTCTCGAACAAATTCAAATTTGGAGTATTACAATGAATAACAAGCTACAACAAGGTTTCACCTTGATCGAACTGATGATCGTTGTGGCGATTATCGGTATTCTAGCTGCTGTTGCATTGCCTGCGTACCAGGACTACATCAAGACAGCTAACATGACTAAAGTAACTTCACACTACGAAGAAGCTGTACGTCTTGCACGATCAACTTACGTAAAAGGTAACACTCAGATTGCACTCGGTTTGGACTCTACTGTTCCTACTGACGCAAGTGGTTGGGTTGCTATCTTTAACCCAGGCGGCAACCTTGCACCTGGTGGCGGCGCAGCTTACGGCGCATCAGTTAACGACACTACTGGTGTTGTTGGTGTTGCAGGTAACGCAACTGCTGTAACAATTACTCGTCCAGCTTATGCTGACCTGACTACTGACAGTGCAATCATCATTGCAGCGTCTGAGCAGTAAAACGAGCTATTGATATCCTGATTTGTTCAGGATGTGAATTGAAGGAAAGCCGATACTTCTGGTATCGGCTTTTTTTTGCCAAAAATTTGATCAGACTTTGCCGATTGACTGTGGCAGCAACAAGTCTAATGATAGTAGCCACATAATGTAGGCAGAATTTAGCTTAAAGGTGATAACAGGATGACAACGAAACAACGCGGTTTTTCGCTGATTGAACTTATGGTTGCTGTCGGCATTATTGGCATTATCTCTGCCATTGCCTTTCCCATGTATACCGACTACGTCAAGACGGCGAGACAAAGTGTGATGCTCGACAATATGCAATCTATACGGCTATTTGAAGAAGAGTCACGATTGGCAACAGGTGCTTATCAAGAGGGTACCTATGACCCGGCTGACCCTGACGATAATGATGGTCTTAAAGCAAAAATAGGCTGGGAGCCTCGCACTTCCAATGATGAGATCACCTATGTAGTCGATGATGTCACAGCAAACAGTTTTAAGATCACCGCAACCCATGAAGATGGGACGGAAGTCGAACGCACCTACAACAGACCTTAGGGTGTAAGTTGCTATTTGTGCTGCCAATCGGCAAGGATGGCAGCCGCACCTTTTTCGGCAATCATCATCGTTGGTGCGTTAGTGTTGCCAGAGGTAATGCTTGGCATAATAGAAGCATCAATAACACGTAAATTTCCAACCCCATGCACCCGAAGCGACGGATCAACCACGGCCATTGCATCTGTGCCCATCTTGCAGGTACCAACCGGATGAAAAATCGTCGTGCCAAGATCGCCAGCGGCACGAATCAATTCATCATCAGACGCGACATCGGGACCAGGCTTTAGCTCTTCTGGTTTAAAGGCTTGTAGTGGACTCGCGGCCATGATCTTGCGGGTGAACTTAAGCCCGGCAAGCGCAACCTGTCGATCCTCTTCTGTGGAAAGATAATTAGTAGAGATAGCCGGATAAACATCTGCCCGATTTGATTGGATACGTATATGGCCCCGACTCGCCGGTCGCAGGTTGCAGACAGAAGGGGTAATCGCATTGTAGGGGTGAAGCGGCGAACCAAAGCTATCGAGGGACAGTGGCTGAACATGCCATTCGATATTCGCCGTTGGTTGTGATTCATCACTCTTCGCGAAGGCACCAAGCTGGGAGGGCGGCATGGTCAATGGGCCGGTTTTAAAAAACAAATATTCTGCGCCCATCATCGCCCGACCCCAGAGGCTCTTGTAGCGTTGATTCAAGGTGACCGTATTGCTGACTTTATAAATGGTTCGCACCTGCAGGTGATCTTGTAGGTTTTCCCCAACCCCAGGCAGATCGTGCGCCACCTTAATATTGTTGGATTGCAACAAGGTGCCAGGACCAATACCTGAGAGCTGTAAAATTTGAGGTGAACCAATAACACCTGCTGACAAGATAACTTCACGCCTTGCCGTTATATTTTGCATTGGTTGTTGCTTGATTTGCAGTTCAATGCCGGTCGCATTGCGAGATTCATCAAGGATGACCTTGTGGACCATGGCGTCTGTGATTATCTGCAGGTTTTTCCGGTGCTGAACAGGTCGTAAAAACGCCTTTGTGGCGCTCCATCGAACACCACGCTTTTGATTCATTTGGAAATAGGCATTGCCGAAATTATCGCCTCGATTGAATTCATCTATCTTCGGAATGCCACATTCAGCAGCCGCATCTCGCCAGGCATCGAGAATCTCCCAGTTAACCCGGCGTTCTTCGACGCGCAATTCACCGCCTTCGCCGTGAAACTCATTGGCACCATGCTGGTAGTCCTCGAACTGTTTGAAAACCGGTAGTACATCATCCCATCCCCAGCCTGGGTTACCGAGTGAGGCCCAGTGGTCATAGTCTGATTGCTGGCCGCGCATATAGATCATCGCGTTAATGCTGGAACAGCCGCCTAGCACCTTACCCCTGGCATAGCCGATCGTCCGGCCATTGAGCCCTGGATCAGGTTCAATTTCATAACACCAGTCGGTTCGTGGATTGTTGATGGTAAAGAGATAACCCACTGGAATATCGATCCAGAAGTAGTCATCTTTACCACCAGCCTCTACCAGTAAAACACTGACATCTGGATCTTTCGAGAGTCGGTTCGCCAGCAGGCAACCTGCGCTGCCGGCACCGACGATGATGTAGTCGTAGGATGAATCCATGAAGTAACTACCCGATTAAGGGGCGAGCTTTTCAAGGGCTTGCCAGTCCAGATCACCAAATACACCATTTGGATTTACTGGCTGGATACAAACATGGCTTGCGCCGGCATCAACATGTTCCGCCAGACGATCCTTAATCTTCTCAACGGATCCCCAGGCAAAGGTCTCATCGATAAACTTATCAGAGCCGCCATTTTCAAAATCAGAATCATTAAGGCCCATACGCTTCCAGTTGTTGCGATAGTTCGGCAGGCCAAGATAAACCTGCGCGACCTTGCGGGCTGCAACTCTGGCTGCTGCTGGGTCTTCTTCCAGGACAACTTTTTGTTCAACACAAAGCCAGGGATCAGTGCCGAGTATTTTGCGTGCCTCGGCCGTGTGGGACGGTGAAGCAAAGTAAGGGTGAGCACCTGTGCACTTGTCTCTGGCGAGTTCCAACATCTTTGGCCCAAGGGCCGCGATGACGCGCTTGGGTTCAACGGCCGGTGGCGCTGCCATATAAGGTGAGGCATCCATTGCCTCAAGATAATTACGCATGGTGGAAAGCGGCTTGCCATATTTAAGCTTTCTGACGCCTTCAACAAATTGCTGATGGGAAACCCCAAGGCCAAGCAAGAATCGATCTCCAGAGTGTTCTGCGAGGGTCTTCTGGCCAGCGACAGTGACCCCTGGTTCACGGTGATAGATAGACGCAATACCTGTCGCGATGTTAAGGGTTGTCGTGTTCGCCAGTAACCAGGCGGCACTTGCAAAAGGATGCCTGCCGGCGGTTTCTGGAATCCAGAGGGCGCTATAGCCCAGTGATTCGATGCGTTTCGCTGATTCTGCCGCGACATTTGCAGGTACCGTGTCGAAAAAATACCAGACCCCAAGTTTGCCAAGTTCCATCTTCTTCTCCATTACATAGTCAACCCACAAACTACCAAATCCTGAAGACCAGCACATCCTATAATTTGCTAGAGTAACTGCTCCACACCTTGAGGCACGGCGATGCTTGATACAGACACTTTTGTTACCCACCTCGAATGTAGCTTAACCGGTAAGCATTATCCGGCAGACGTTCTGCACAATCTTGCGGATTCTGGCAAGCCGCTATTGGTTCGCTATGACTTGCAGAAGCTAGCGAGCTTCCTCGATAAAGACATGCTGAAAACCCGGCCAGCTGAATTCTGGCGCTATCGTGAGTTTCTACCGGTCAGGCGCAAAGAAAATATAGTTCGTCTTGGTGAAGTGATGACGCCGCTACTGCCATCCCAGCATCTTGGCCATAGCTTACAAATGGATAATGTCTTGATCAAAGATGAAGGCAGATTGCCCACCGGATCATTTAAGGCGCGAGGTATTGCGCTAGCCGTATCTATGGCGAAGGAGCTTGGTGTAACGCGAATGGCCATGCCAACCAATGGCAATGCCGGTGCTGCACTTGCAGCCTATTGCTCACGGGCCGGCATCGAAAGTTATGTTTTTTGCCCGGACGATACCCCTGAAGTAAATGTACGAGAAATTGCCTTCCAGGGCGCAAAGACCTGGAAAGCCAATGGTCTGATTACAGATTGTGGTCGGGTTGTTGGTCAGGGTACGACAGCCATGGACTGGTTCGATACCTCGACGCTGAAAGAGCCTTATCGAATTGAGGGTAAAAAGAC